>JAXIOX010000266.1:0-10029 GCA_045403275.1 Burkholderiales bacterium
CGCGATCTGGTAGTGACGCAGCCCGATCTCGCCGACGTTCGCGAACGGGCCGCTGAGGCCTTCGATAAAAGCGATCTTGATGGTGTCCTGCGCCGCAGCCGCAGCCGTAGCCGCCAGCGATGACATCATCATCCACACGAACAGGGTCAACGCGTGTTTGGGTTTCATGGCTCGGTCTCCCTTAGTCGAGGCGCAAGATTGGACCGCCCCGGAATAAGCCTTCGGTAAATTCGAATGGAAACGCTTGCGAAAAGGACGCGGTCGTGGGCGTCATCTGAATTAATTATCTGCATATGCGAGGTGCACTCAAGCTGCTCGCCGACCGGGTCGCGTGCGGCCAAGGCTGCCATCTGCTTCGTTACAACGTGCGGATTCTGGTCGGAAAGCCGCGCCATTGTAACCCGAGCGAAACCCCGGCAAACGGCTTCGCGACGCCGATTTTGCACTGCAACGTGGGTTCGGTCGCGGCAACGGCTGCGGCGCTGAGCGCCGGGCGCAAGCTGCTAGAATCCCGACACAAGAATGCATCGACGAGAGGAGCCCGCCATGCAAGGCCTGATGATGGATGTGCCGCTGCTGATTTCTTCTCTGATCAGGCACGCGGACCGCCACCACGGCGACACCGAAATCGTGTCGCGATTGGTGGAAGGCGGGATACACCGTTACAACTATCGCGAGGCGCATCGCCGGGCGCGCAAACTTGCCAACGCCCTTGGCGCGCTCGGGGTAAAAAAAGGCGACCGCGTCGGCACGCTGGCCTGGAACGGCTATCGGCACCTGGAGGCCTTCTACGGCATTTCCGGCATCGGGGCGGTGATGCATACCATCAATCCGCGCCTGTTTCCCGAGCAGATCACCTACATCGTTAACCATGCCGAGGACAGCTATCTGCTGTTCGACCTGACTTTCGTGCCATTGATCGAGAAGCTCGCGCCGATCTGCAAGAGCGTGAAAGGCTGGGTCGTCATGACCGACCGCGCCCACATGGTCCAGGCCGGTATTCCCAACTTGCTGTGCTACGAAGACCTGGTGAACGCGCAGGCGGACGTTTACGAGTGGCCGGAATTCGACGAGCGTACCGCGTCTTCACTGTGCTACACCTCGGGCACGACCGGCAATCCGAAGGGCGTGCTGTACTCGCACCGTTCCACGGTGATCCATGCCTATGCGGCGGCACTGCCCGATGCGCTCAACGTCTCGGCGCGCGACGTGTTGTTGCCGGTGGTGCCGATGTTCCATGCCAACGCCTGGGCCTTGCCGTACAGCTGCGCCCTGGTCGGCGCCAAGATGGTGCTCCCCGGATTCCAGCTCGACGGCAAGAGCCTCTACGAACTGTTCGAGACGGAGCGGGTCACCGTATCGGCCGGTGTGCCCACAGTATGGCTCGCACTGCTTCAGTACATGGGGCAGAACAAGCTCAAATTCAGCACCATGAACCGGACGGTAATCGGCGGCTCCGCCTGCCCCCCCGCCATGATCAAGACCTTTCAGGAAGAGTATGGCGTGCATGTGCTTCACGCGTGGGGCATGACCGAAATGAGCCCCATCGGCACTGCGAATACGTTCAAATCAAAGCATCTGAATCTGCCGAAAGAACAGAAATACGCGATCCAGAAAAAACAGGGCCGCACTGTCTACGGGGTGGATATGAAGATCGTGGACGACGCCGGCAATGATCTGCCGTGGGACGGCAATGCGTTCGGCAACCTGCTGGTGCGCGGACCGTGGATCAGCAACGGATACTTCAAGGGCGAGGGCGGCGACCCGATGCGCAAAGACGAGAAGGGAATGGACTGGTTTCCCACCGGAGACGTGGCCACCATCGACCCAGACGGTTACATGCAGATCACCGACCGCTCCAAGGACGTGATCAAGTCCGGCGGCGAGTGGATCAGCTCGATCGATCTGGAGAACGCCGCAGTCGCGCACGCCGCGGTCGCGGAAGCGGCGGTGGTCGGGATACGCCACCCGAAATGGGATGAACGGCCGCTGCTGATCGTGGTAAAGAAGAAAGACGCCCAGGTGACCCGCGATGAACTGATCAAATTCTTCGAGGGCAAGGTGGCGAAATGGTGGATCCCTGACGACGTCGTATTCGTGGACCAGTTGCCCCACACCGCCACCGGCAAGCTGCTCAAGACCAAGCTGCGCGACGAGTACAAGGATTACAAGCTGCCGACTGCCTGACGGCAAGAAAGATTTTTCAACGCAAAGGACGCAAAGGACGCCGAGGTAAAGGCAAGAGCAAAAAAAAACATTCGAGGGTAAAAACCTGGTATCGGTGGTCACTTTGGCAGCACGCCCGCCTTTAACTTCTACATGTTTTTCCTCGTTCTTGGTTTTCCTCTGCGTCCTTTGCGTCCTTTGCGTTGATAGGTTTTTTCTGTTTGTGCCTCAGTAGCCGCGAGCAATATCGACCAAACCGATCGGCGGGTCGCCGCGTTCCAGCCGTCTGATGTTCTCGATTACCTGCGCCTGGACTTCGGAGGCGACGGTCGGCGCCGCGACATGCGGCGTGACGACGATCTTGGGGTGACGCCAGAACGGGTGCGAAGAAGGCAAGGGCTCCTCGCGGAATACATCCAGCATTGCGCCATCGAGTTGCCCGCTATCGAGCGCAGCGATCAGATCCCGGTCGACCAGATGTGCGCCACGGCCGATGTTCACGACGTACCCTCCCCTTGGCATCGAAGCGAAGGCCGCCGCGTCGAGGATGTTCACCGTTTGTGGCGTGAGCGGTAGCGCGTTGACGACGACGCGGGAGCGGGAGAGAAACTTCGTGAAGGCCTCGCCTCCGGCTAACACCTCGACGCCATCGAGCTGTTTGGGGCTCCTTGTCCATCCCGCGACGGCGTAGCCGGCTGCCGCAAGCCGCTGCGCCACGACTGCACCGATGACGCCCAACCCCATCACGCCGACCGGAAAGTCGCGGATGAAGAATGGATCGAGCTGGTTCCATATGGATTGACGCTGCAGGGCCTCGATTTCGCCCATGCGGCACTGAAAGCGCAGCACGGCGTACATCGTGTATTGCGCCATCTGTGCGGGAAAGCCTACGTCCACCAGACGCAACAGTGGCACGCCTTTTGGCAAAGCAGGGTCGGTCGGAATCGGATCGACGCCGGCACCGAGTGCGAGGATTGCCCTGAGGTTTGGAAACTGCGCGAGAAACCCCTGAGGGGGTTTCCATACCAGCGCGTATCGAACGCTCTCCAGCGGACCTGAATCCGGCCAGACACGAAACGGAATCCGCGGCAGATCGCGCGCAAATGCCTCGCGCCACGGCTCCGCCGAATCTGTCTCGCTGTAAAACAGAATAGCCATGAGAGATAGCGGACGTGAGTATCTAGGCGTTAGCGAACAGCATTTTTTGTCACGACCGTCACATAGATGCGGACATCGTCCGCATGAGTATGCATTGTAGTTCCGGCATCGCGCCGCGCGTTCGCGAGGCACGAGCCTGCACTGAAACGCGCGATAGAGCGGCGCGTTTTCACGATCGTCACGTCGTCACGGCATTTACGGTGCAAGGATTTCCTGATTGTCGATCAGCCGTGTGGTGCCGAGCTTCGCGGCCCCGAGCACCACCAGTTCCTTGTCCTGCTGATCGGGGCGCAGCAGCGAGCGCCGGGTACGTACGACGACATAGTCGACCTTCCAGTCATGGCGTGCGAGCAGCTCGCCGGCCGCATACTCCATGGCGATGAAATTGCGGTCGCCGCTTTCCACCGCGTCCTTCACCTGAATGATGGCCTGGCGCAGGCGAATCGCTTCCTTCCTTTCCGCGGAGGACAGGAAACGGTTGCGCGACGACAGCGCCAGCCCGTCCTCGGCGCGCACGGTCTCCGCCGGAATGATGGAAATCGGCAGCGCGAACTGGCCGACCATGTGCCGCACGATTGCCAACTGCTGATAGTCCTTCTTGCCGAAGACGGCTACTTGAGGCTGAACGGCATTAAACAACTTCAGCACCACGGTGGCCATGCCGCGGAAGTGTCCCGGACGGAAACGCCCCTCGAGTTTGGAGGCGATCTTGGGCAGATCGACGTAGAAGACCTGCGGTTCGGGATACATCTGCTTTTCATCCGGGGCGAAGACGATGGTGTTGCCCTCGGCTTCCAGTTTGGCGCAGTCCTCCTCGAAAGTACGTGGGTACTTGTCGAAGTCCTCGCCCTGCCCGAACTGCAGGCGGTTGACGAAAATCGTGGTGACCGTGACCGGTGCGTGCTCGCGGGCGATCCTGACCAGGCTCAGATGGCCGTCGTGAATGTTGCCCATGGTCGGCACGCAGGTAACCTGCGATTCGCGCCTGAGCCGCTCGCGCAGTTCTTTTATTGTTTTGATGACTTCCATGAAAACTCTTTGAGCCACAGAGGACACAGAGAACACAGAGAACACTGAGAAAGACAAGGTGCCTGGAACGAACTCAAGTGCAGCGTTTTATCCATATGTCGGACTCAAGTGGTCGCCCCCGTCCATGCCAAATCCTGTCCCATCGTTTTGTTTGCGTCCTTTCTTCTTTCATTTGCGAACTTTGCGTCAACGCCCTTGATTCTTTCGTCCTCTCTGTGCTCTCTGTGATCTCTGTGGCCCGTTTCTAAAAAGAATGCTCGGGACCGGGGAAAGTGCCGGTTTTCACTTCGGCTACGAAGCGCTCGATCGCCGCCCGGATGGAAGCCGAGCCGTCCATGAAATTCTTCACGAAACGCGGCTTCTTGCCCGGGTAGATGTCGAGCATGTCGTAAAGATTGAGGATCTGCCCGGAGCAGTGCGGCCCCGCTCCGATACCCATCACCGGAATCGCCAGGGCTTCGGTCAGCGCCTTGCCAACGCCTGCAGGCACCAGTTCTACCACCATCAGGCTTGCTCCCGCATCCTGCAACGCCTTGCCGGCATGGATCAGTTGCTGCGCGGAGTCATCGGTCTTGCCCTGCACCTTGTAGCCGCCGATCGCGTGCACCGATTGCGGCGTCAACCCGACGTGGCCGCAAACCGGAATGCCGCGCGCGCTCAGGAACGCGACGGTTTCCGCCATGACCTCGCCGCCTTCGAGCTTTACCATCTGGGCGCCGGCGCTCATCAGCATTGCGGCATTCTCGAACGCCTTTTGCGGGCTCTGCTGGTAACTGCCGAAAGGCATATCCCCGATCACCAGCGCGCGCTCGGTGCCGCGCGCTACGATGCGCGTGTGATAAACCATGTCGTCGATGGTCACCGGCAAGGTCGAGTCGTGACCCTGGATCGTCATCCCCAGCGAATCCCCCACCAGAAACGTCTCCACGCCCGCCGCATCCAGCAGCGCGGCAAAACTCGCATCGGTACAGGTGAGCATGGTGATGTGTTCACCCTCCTGCCGCATCTTCTGCAATGTGCTTGCCGTTACTTTCATGAAAACCCTTAAACCACAGAAGACACCCACCTCACCCCGTCCCTCTCCCCCCAAAAGGGCGGAGAGGGTGATGAAGGCAAGGCGCCCAAGGTCAAGTCATGCCAAGGGCTCCCTCTCCAGCTTGCTGGAGAGGGCGGGGGGTGAGGTGCTATTCACCCCGGCTGAAGAACTCGCGGGGTCCGCGCATTTCGGTAATGCGGCGCAACAATAAATCAAAATCGTTCGCGTCATCAACAAAATTCAAATGGTCGCTGTTGACGATCAGCAACGGTGCGGCGGAGAACCGGTTGAAGAAGCGGCGGTAGGCATCCGCAAGCCGGCTGAGGTATTGCTCCGAGATATTGCGTTCGTAGGCAACCGCGCGCTTGCGTACCCGCGCGAACAGTTTCTTAGGCGAAGCCTGCAAGTAGATCACCAGGTCCGGCGTGGGCGCCTGCGGCGTCAGGTGGCCGTAGATCTGCTGGTAGAGATGCAATTCGTCGTCGGAGAGAGTCAGGCTGGCGAACAACGGGTCCTTGTCGAGAATGAAATCGGCGACCGTGCCGCGATCGAACAAGTCGATCTGCTTTAGGCCCGCGACCTGTTGCGCCCGCTGGAACAAAAAGAACAGTTGCGTGGCCAGCGCATAGCGCCGCTGGTCCTCGTAGAAACGCGCGAGGAAAGGATTCGAATCCGGATCTTCGAGCAGCAAACTATTGCCCACATGTTCCGACAGCCGCCGCGCCAGGCTGGTCTTGCCGGCGCCGATCGGACCTTCGACCACGATGTAGCGGTATTTCTCAGGCAGCATCGATTCTGCTCACTGTGTTGCAATCCACCCGCGCCAGCAGATCCTGCAACCGCCCCATTCCCGGCACCAGGGCCTCGGGGGCGATTTCGGCAAGCGGCGCCAGCACGAAAGCGCGTTCGTGCAGGCGCGGGTGCGGCAGCGTCAGGCCGTTCTGATCAATGACCTCTTCTCCATAGAGCAACAGGTCAAGGTCGAGCGTGCGCGGCGCATTGCGCATCGTGCGCCTGCGCCTGTGTCGATTCTCGATGGCATGAAGCGCGGCAAGCAGCGCCTGCGGCGTAAGCGTGGTTTGCACCGACGCGACCGCGTTGATGAAATCGGGTTGTTCCAGATAACCGACCGGGGAGCTGCGATACAGGGAGGAGCGCGCGGTTACCCGTGTACCGGGAATCGCTTCCAGTTCCACGAGCGCCTGCCTTACCTGTACCAGGGGTTCGGCGAGATTGCTGCCCAGGCCGATAAAGGCAATCGCCGCCGGTTCATTCCCGGTCATCAGGATTCCGCCGGAACGGGAACAGGATTGCTGACCGGAGGATTGCCCCCGCCGCCGGGCTTGCGACGCCGCCGGCGCCGGCGCGGAGTGCGGTCGGGAAGCAGCATCTGCTTACGCGTTTCTTCGTCGGCATTCTGGAAGTTTCCCCACCACTCGGCGACTTCGGCATCCACTTCGCCGCTGTCGCAGCGAAGCACGAGAAAATCATAGCCGGCGCGAAAGCGCGGGTGGGCGAGCACGCTGTAAGGTCGCCGGCCGGAACGGCCAAGGAAGCGCGGCTGCAACGCCCAGATCTCTTTCATGTCGTTTCCGTAGCGGCGCGGGATCGAGAGTTTTTCCGCCTGCACGTGGATCACGTGATCCATCGCCTTGAACAACGCCGGCATCGATTTCAGGCCTTCCTCCTGTGCCAGCTTCCATGCCGCCAGCACTTCGTGCCACAACAGCGCCGCGAACAGGAAACCGGGAGACACCGGCTGGTCGTCGCGAACGCGCTCGTCGGTCCGCTGCAGCGCCATCATCACGAAGCGCTCGCCCATCGGTTGCTCCAGGATCACGTCGAGCATCGGCAGCAGACCGTGATGCAGGCCCTCGTGGCGAAGTTGCAGAAGGCAGGCCGTTGCGTGGCCGGAGAACAGCAGCTTCATCATTTCCTCGAACAGCCTCGAGGAGGGCACGTTGGCGAGCAAGGGTGCCAATTGCTTGATCGGCTCGCGGGTCTTGGCTTCGATTTTCAGGCCGAGCTTGGCGGCAAGCCGCACCGCGCGCAGCATGCGCACCGGGTCCTCGCGGTAGCGCTGTTCTGGATCACCGATCATCCGCAATCGGCGGGCCTTGAGGTCGCCCAGGCCGCCGCAGAAGTCGTGAACCTCTTCGGTGGTCGGATCGTAAAACAGCGCGTTTATGGTGAAATCGCGGCGGGTGGCATCCTCCTCCTGGCTGCCGAACACGTTGTCGCGCAGGATGCGCCCGTGTACATCCGACACCTGCTCGTCCGGATCGTTGCCCTGCCTGGCGCGGAAGGTGGAAACCTCCACCGTCTCATTGCCGAACATGACGTGTACCAGCCGGAAACGCCGGCCGATGATACGCGAGCGCCGGAAAGCGCTGCGTACCTGCTCGGGCGTGGCGCTGGTGGCGACGTCGAAATCCTTGGGCATGAGCCCGAGCAGCAGGTCGCGCACCGCGCCGCCAACGATGTAGGCGGCGAAGCCTTTGTCCTGCAAAGTGCTGATGACGCGGCGTGCACTTGAACTGATACCGTCGCGGGAAACGCCGTGTTTGCTGCGCGGGACGACCTGCGGCTCTGCGGGGTCAGACGACCGGCCGGAGAGCACCCGGCGAAGCAGTTTCCGAATCATCAAGTATCGGGCGAAGTTGGTGATGCGTAAAAGCGGCGATTATACATGCGGCATGCGCCCTTAAGAACGGCGCGGCAGGAACAACCGATCACTACCCGCGTCCACTGCATCGAGCGCGAAGCCGTACAGCTCGCCAAGATGGCCGGCGTCCAGAACCTCCTGCGCGTCGCCGTGCGCAAAGCGCCCGTCGCCGTACAACAGCAGAAACCGGTGGCAGTAGCGGCTTGCGAACAGCAGGTCGTGAACCACCATCACCACCACCGCGCCGTGCTCGCGGGCCTCGTGCGCCAGTCGCTCGAGAACCACCACCTGATGCGGCAAATCGAGATGTTGCAGCGGTTCATCGAGGAGGTACGCGCGCGGCCGTTGGGCAAACAGTGCCGCCGCCCGCGCGCGCTGGCGTTCGCCTCCGGAAAGCGTTGTGAATGCCCGGTGGGCCAGGCCGCCCAGATGCAGGGACTCGATTTCGGCACGTGCGACCGACTCGTCGTCCGTGTGCCAGCCGAAGGGGCTAAGTGCATGGGGATACCGGCCGAGCAGCACGAAGTCGCGCACGCTGCCCCAGAATTCGTGCGTTTCTTCCTGCAGCAGCACGCCGATGCGGCGCGCCAGGCGGCGCCGCGGCATCGAAACGAGCGGCGCGCCATCGAACAGCGCCGTGCCAGCCTGCGGGAGCCTCAAGGCGGCAAGCGCATGCAGCAGCGTGGACTTGCCGCTGCCATTGCGGCCGAGCACCGCCCACACCTGCCCCGGGCGGAACTCCAGCGTCAATCCTTCGAGCAGCGTGCGTCCGGGGTACCCCAGCGACAGGCGTTCAGCGCGCAGCATTTCCCCTGCCCGCAAGAAGCAACAGGAGCACCGGAACTCCGAGCAGTGCGGTCAGCACGCCGACCGGAAACTGCAAAGGCGCCCAGGCGCTGCGCGCGATCGTGTCCGCAATCGTGAGAAAACTGCCGCCGGCCAGGACCGCCGACGGTAGGAGCCAGCGGTGGTCGCTCATTCCCAGCATGCGCATGAGATGCGGCACGATCAGGCCGACGAATCCGATGGTGCCTCCGAACAGTACCGCGGTAACCGTCGCCACCGCAGCCAGTCCATACAGCAGTATTTCGGTCCCGGTTACCGCCACACCCAGCGACTGCGCCTTGATCCTGCCAAGCGCAAGCACGTTCATCGCCTGCGCCAGCGGCATGACGACAATGAGCAGCGCCACCAGTACCAGAAGCGCAGGCAGCGGATGCTCTGCATACCCCAGATCGCCCATCAGCCAGAACAGCATGCCTTTGACTGCCGTTTGCGGTGCAAGCACCAGAATCAGGCTAAGAGCGGCATTAAGTCCTGCCGCCACCACCACCCCGGTAAGCAGCAGACGATAGGGATTCCAGTTTCCGGTACGGAAACTCAATCCGAATACCAGGGCCGACGCGGCGATCGAACCGGCCAGCCCGGATCCGGTTTGAATCATTGTTCCGGTCCCCAGCAGCATCGCCAACAGCACGCCGAGCGCGGCGCCTCCGGACACTCCGAAAATATAAGGATCGGCAAGAGCGTTGCGCAGCAATACCTGCAACAACACGCCCGCCAACGCCAGCAGGCCACCGCAGGAGAATGCTGCCAGGATTCGTGGCAGCCGCAGCTTCCACACGATGTCGGCCGCCGGCCCGGAGACAGAACCGGACAGCGCCGCCAACGTGTCGTCGACAGGAATAGGGACACTGCCCACGGCCAGGCTCACGAGCACGCTGGCGCCGGCGAAAAACAGTAAGGAGACAAGACCGAGTGCGCGCTGCATTTAGTGTCCTGATCCGCTAATTCGCGGCTGAAAACCCGGCGAGAATCGCCGCCATGCTGTGTTACGAGTCCTCGCCGTGCGTGTCGGAGCGCGGAAGAGGGGCCACTCTGGGGATCTGACCGCGGAGACACGCGTAAGGCCGGTGGTCGACACGCTATTGGCCGGTTACACGGTCGCATCCCCGCAAGCGGGGCCCTTGCTCCA
>JAXIOX010000106.1:0-1615 GCA_045403275.1 Burkholderiales bacterium
CCGCAACGTCGCGCCCGGGAACTGAACGTGGCGCCCGCGCAGCGTGGTCAAACCGAAGGAACGGTTTTCGCGCGCGTACTCGTCGTTGCCGACACGAATCAAAGTCCGATCCAGCAGTTGCACCACGGTGGCCAGGATCTGGCGTCGCGAAAGGTCGCGGGCTCGAAGATCGCGCTCCACACGATCGCGGATATCAGGCAGCACCTCGCTGAACTCCAGGATGCGGCGAAATTTCGACTTGTCGCGCGCTTCGCGGTACGAGGGATGGTAGCGGTACTGCTTGCGTCCGCGAGCATCGCGCGCGGTAGCCTGAATGTGGCCGTTTGGATCCGGGCAGATCCAGACGTCAGTCCAGGCCGGTGGGATGACCAGTGACGTGATCCGTTTGCGCTGGGCCGGGTCGGTGATGCGTGCGCCGTCCGGGGCGTAGAAGGCCCAGCCCTTGCCGGCGCCGCGCCGGCTTATTCCGGGCAGGCCGTCCGTGACGTAGCTGAGTCCGGCGCGGGCAGCCGCCATGCGGTGCTCGTCAATTCGCGGCGAAGCCACCGAATCCTCCTTCCCTGAAATTACGGCGGACACAGAGTATCCGGATGCTCCGGCAGAATGCAAGCGCCGGCCGGCTGGAAGGCTAGAATCTTTCGCGGCGAGGGAGCCCCAGGTTGTTGATCCGGGACTTGCGCAGGAGCTTGAGGAGCAGGTTGCGGAAGAATCGAAACAACGGGTAAAGGATGGCGGACAGGCCCTTGAAGCGAAACATCCAGAAGGTAAACCAGTTGAACACGCCCGATCGACTGCTCATCAACGAAAGGGCGTGGATTGCGTCGGCGCCATAGTACAGGGTGCTCCCGACCTTTAGCACCATCCCCTCGTCGATGTCGAGACCTTTTGCGGTGATCTCGTCCATGATCGTACTGGCGTCGCGCGCGTTGACCAGGCGCAGCATGCCAAACGACTCGCGGATGCGAACCATGCGGCAGTAGGCGTCGCACACCGGGCACTGCTTGTCGTAGACCAGGAGAACCCCCGCTGAGTCCGGGCGTTGTGCGGGACCTGCGTTGGTGCTCATATTTGCTGTAACGGTTCTGCGGACTCAGTCATTATTGGAACGCAGTGTGATGACCGTTGGCCCCGGTTAGTCGGCATCACCCGCAAGCCTGAAACTTGCCTGGCAGATGCGCCGCCAGGCAAACGCGGTCACCGATCAAACCGTGCAAAAAGGATCGGCACCAGGATCGCGACAGCGATCAACACCAGCGCGACGTTCAGCGCGAAATAAGCCAGCATCGCCAGTGGTGCGAACAGGACGACTGTCGCCAGGATCCACGGCACGGGCGGGAGCGCACCCATATCTATGTGTAATGTTCGCGATAGCCACGCCGCAGGCGTTCCCTGCGCCGGCTTGGGCCGATGTCGAAGCGCTCGCGCCAGGGCCCGGGTCTCGAGCCAGGCAAAAAAGACGTACAACTGGACCAACAGGCTGCCGATCAAGATGACAGGTGCGAGGATCAGCGCCAGGAGCGTAATAAGTCCGTGCGTTCCGGCAAGAAACACGACGATCCCCGCGGCACATGCAATGCTGATGACGACAATGACAAGCACGGCCGGAAACACAAGC
>JAXIOX010000083.1:0-4414 GCA_045403275.1 Burkholderiales bacterium
GTAATTCTTGCGCTTGAGAACGTCTGCAAGAGCTTCGGCGCACTCAGGGTGGCCGACGGCATTTCGCTGTCGGTCGCCGTGGGCGAGACGCTGGGCATTCTCGGACCCAATGGCGCGGGCAAGACGACGCTGTTCAACCTGATCAGCGGCGATCTGCGCGCCGATTCCGGCCGCGTCGTGTTCGGCGCGGAAGACGTGACCCTCCATCCGCCGCACCGCCGCTGCCGTCTGGGCATCGGTCGCACCTATCAGATCCCGCAACCTTTCGGCGCGATGACGGTGTTCGAGAACGTGGTCGCCGCCGCATCCTTCGGTTCCGGACGGGCGGAAAAGGACACTTACGGGAACGCGGTGGAAATCCTGCGCGAGACCGGTTTGCTGTCCAAGGCGAACCGGCTCGCCGCCAGCCTGACGCTCCTGGACCGCAAGCGGCTAGAGCTGGCGCGCGCGCTGGCTACAGAGCCGAAAGTATTGCTGCTCGATGAGATCGCCGCCGGCTTGACCGAGCACGAAGCTGGGGAACTGGTCGAGGAAATCAGGCGCATCAAGTCGCAGGGTGTCACCATGATCTGGATCGAGCACGTGGTGCGCGCGCTGCTGGCGGTCGCCGACCGCCTGTTCGTGATCAACTTCGGGCAGAAGCTCGCCGAAGGTGCGCCCTCGACGGTTATGAACGATCCGGAAGTCAATCGTGTTTACATGGGCCTTGAAGTCTAGTCCAAGGTCAGAATCTTCAACGCAGAGGCGCGGAGAAGAGCAAGAGGACGCAGAGGAAGAGAAATATGAATGTAATCGGAGCCTCGTTTTTTTTCATAGCGAATGCGGAGGTCAACTATCCACGGCTGCCTGACCTAGCGAGGAATTTACTCCCGCTAATGCCTTTCTCTGTGCCCTATGCGTTCTCTGCGCCTCTGCGTTGGGTTTGGACTTAGACCCATGGCGCTGCTGAAGACGACGAAACTTGAAGCCCGATACGGCGACTTCCAGGCGCTGTTCGGCATTGACTTCGAAATCCAACCGGGCGAGATCGTGGCCATGATCGGCGCCAACGGCGCCGGCAAGTCCACGTTCCTGAAGACGGTGTGCGGTCTGCTCAAGACCGATCGCGATGCCGTGGTGTTCGACGGCACGCCGATCGGCGGGCAGCCGCCGGGAAGCATCGTACGGCATGGCATCGCGATGGTGCCGGAGGGACGCCGGCTGTTTCCCAGCCTGTCGGTGGACGAGAACCTGCTGATGGGCGCCTACGCTAAGCGTCCGGGCCCGTGGAATCTCGACGCAATCTACAGGCTGTTCCCGCTGCTGAAGGACAAGCGCCGCAACCCCGGCACTGCGCTGTCCGGCGGCCAGCAACAGATCGTGGCGATCGGCCGCGCGCTGATGAGCAATCCGAAGCTGCTGATCTGCGACGAGATCTCGCTGGGCCTGGCGCCGATCGTGGTGAAGGAAATCTACGATGCGCTGCCGAAAATATGCGCCGGCGGACTTACGGCGATCATCGTCGAGCAGGACGTCGGCGTCGCGCAGCAGGTCTCGAGCCGCCTGTACTGTTTGCAGGAAGGCCGGGTGACGCTCACCGGCGAGTCGAAGCAACTTACCCGCGAGCGGATTTCGAGGGCGTACTTTGGCGTCTAGCCGGCCGATGGCCGGCGATAAGAGCGTTGACGCAAAGGACGCAAAGGAACGCAAAGGACGCAAAGAAAAGGGAAGCGGAATATTGTTCACGATTCACGATATTCACGACATTCACGGTAGTCACGACAGTCACGACAGTCACGGTATTCACGACATTCACGACATTCACGATATTCACGGCATTCACGGTATTCACGACAAACAATGTTGGGCTGGCTCGATACTCTAGTTCAGGGCATTCTCCTCGGCGGACTGTATGCGCTGTTCGCCATGGGGCAGTCGCTGATCTTCGGCGTGATGCGGCTCACCAATACCGCGCATGGCGATTTCATTATCCTGGCGGCCTTCGCCGTGTTCTCGCTGGCTGCCGTGACCGGGCTGCCGCCCGAAGTGGCGCCGTGGGCTGCGCTCGGGCTGGTGCTGCCGATCGCGTTTGTCGCCGGCTACGGCCTGCAGCGTTTCGCACTGAACGGCACGCTCGGCGGCGACCCGCTGCCTTCGCTGGTCGTGACTTTCGGCATGGCGATCGTGATCCAGAACCTGCTGCAGGAAATTTTCACCGCGGATCCGCGCTCGATCGAGTCCGGCGGACTCAACACCGCGAGCATTTCCTTCGCCGATGGCCTGGCGGTGGGGACTTTACCGCTGCTGATCTTCGTGATCGCCGTGGCGATGGCGGTGGCCATGCAGTGGCTGTTCGGCCACACCGCAATCGGACGCGCGTTCCGCGCGGTGAGCGACGACCGCGACACCGCCGAGTTGATGGGACTCGACCACCGGCATGTGTACGCGATCGCTACCGGCGTCGCCTTCCTGCTGGTCGCAGTGGCCGGCGCGTTGCATGGAATGAAGACCACGGTGTCGCCATCGGACGGACCGGCGCTGCTGCTGTACGCATTCGAAGCGGTGATCATCGGCGGGATGGGCTCGTTCTACGGCACACTTGCCGGCGCCATCATTCTCGGCGTCACCCAAGCCATCGGCTTCCGCTTCGATCCGGGCTGGGGAATCTGGTTCGGCCATATCGTTTTTCTGGCGATGCTGCTGTTCCGCCCGTCGGGTCTTTTTCCCAAAACCCGCTAACGCAGATCAAAGGCGTTGACGCAAAGGACGCAAAGAAATGCGAAGAATAGTCTTGAATCGGGTGAGATGTAATCGTGTTTGTCCTCCAGTGCTCGCTGCCGGCTTGGATGGAAAAGTCATGTTCATTCCATGCATGCTTTTTCCATTGCCCTTCTTTGCGTCCTTTGCGTCTTTGCGTCAGGTGTATTTGTAATGGGGTCGAGAGCCGGAGAATTTGCCGTAGAGCGAGCGACGCGCGCAAGCCGCATCGGCGGCGTGCTGGCGCTGATCCTGGTCGCGTTCCTTGCCACGTTTCCGTTCTGGGCCGACCACGGCTGGATGCGCGAATTCAATGAGATGGCCTGCTATCTCATATTTGCGATGATGTGGAATCTGCTGGCCGGTTACGGCGGCATGGTCTCGATCGGGCAACAGGCCTTTCTTGGCATCGGCGGCTACGCGCTGCTGGTGATGGGCAACTTCCTGGACGTGAACCCGTTCGTGGCGGTGCCGCTCGCCGCAGTTCTCACCATGATCGTGGCGCTGCCTGTGTCGGTCGTCGCCTTCCGGCTGCAAGGCGGCTATTTCGCCATCGGCACGTGGGTGATCGCCGAAGTGTTCCGGCTTTCGATCGCCAACGTCTCCGCGATTGGGGGCGGTTCGGGCACCAGCCTGACTGCGCTGCGCGGCATCGAAAAGGCCACGCGGGTATCGGTCACGTTCTGGTTGTGCCTGATCAGCGCCGTGGCCTCAGTGGCGTTGGTCTACGCCTTCCTGCGATCACGACACGGTCTGGCCCTGCTGGCGATCCGGGACAGCGAGATCGCATCCGAAAGCCAGGGCGTCAACGTGCACGCGACCAAGCTGGGCGTGTACCTGGTTTCCGCATTCGGCGCGGGACTCGCCGGCGCGCTCTATTTTCTCGGCAACCTGCGGATCTCCCCGGATGCCGCGTTCACGGTGAACTGGACCGCGTTCTCGATTTTCATCGTGCTGATCGGCGGCATCGGCACCATCGAAGGACCGATCGTCGGGGTGATCCTGTTTTACCTTCTGAGCAAGTTCTTTTCCGATTACGGCACCTGGTACCTGGTCGGCCTGGGATTGCTCGCCATCGTCGTGACCATCCGCTTTCCGCGCGGGTTGTGGGGCTGGATCTCGAACAATTACGATCTGCGTTTCTTTCCCGTTCAGCGGCGGCTGGTGCTGCCGCCGGACACGGGAACCGACCAACACAGAAACTGAGGAAACGGCATGACTGAAGCATTCATTTGTTCTGCGCTGCGCACCCCGATCGGCCGTTACGGCGGCGCGCTGGCGATGGTCCGGCCCGACGATCTCGCTGCGGTTGCGCTGCGTGCACTGGTGGAGCGGCACCAATCTGTTGACTGGCCCGCTCTCGATGACGTGGTGTTCGGCTGCGCCAACCAGGCCGGTGAGGATAACCGCAATGTCGCGCGCATGGCGCTGCTGCTTGCCGGGCTGCCGAAAGAGGTCCCAGCAAGCACCATCAATCGCTTGTGCGGCTCGGGCATGGACGCGGTGGGCATCGCCGCCCGCGCCATCAAGGCCGGAGAGGCCCAGCTCACTATCGCCGGAGGGGTGGAAAGCATGTCGCGTGCGCCGTTCGTGATGCCCAAAGCGGAGACCGCGTTTTCGCGCACCAATGCGGTGTACGACACCACCATCGGATGGCGCTTCGTCAACCCGGTCATGA
>JAXIOX010000123.1:0-5079 GCA_045403275.1 Burkholderiales bacterium
CTCTGCGCCTCTGCGTTGAGGTTCAAAGAAGTTCGATGGCCATCGCGGTGGCTTCGCCGCCGCCGATGCAGAGCGAGGCGACGCCGCGCTTGCCGCCGTGCTTGCGCAGCGCGCTGATCAGCGTGACTAGAATCCGCGCGCCGGAGGCACCGATCGGATGTCCGAGCGCGCATGCGCCGCCATGCACGTTCACTTTCTCGTGCGGCAGCTTGTGCTCTTTCATTGCCGCCATCGTCACCACCGCGAACGCTTCATTGATCTCGTACAAGTCGACCTGGCCCCCGCTCCAGCCGGTCTTGTCAAAAAGCTTCCTGATCGCGCCGA
This sequence comes from Burkholderiales bacterium, assembly GCA_045403275.1. Lineage (GTDB taxonomy): Bacteria > Pseudomonadota > Gammaproteobacteria > Burkholderiales > JACQAP01 > JACQAP01. The sequence continues at coordinate 325 of JAXIOX010000123.1, forward strand.
CCGGCGCCGTGGTGAACCAGCCCGGTTCCTGGGCGTGCGTCGAATGACCGGCGATGCTTGCGAGCGGCTTGACGCCGAGCCTGTCGGCGGTCGAGCGTCGCATCATCACCAGCGCCGCGGCACCGTCTGAAATGGAACTCGAATTCGCCGCAGTCACCGTGCCGTCCTTCCTGAACGCGGGTTTGAGCAGCGGAATCTTGTCGAAGTCAGCTTTGAACGGCGCTTCGTCGTGCTCGACGAAGCGCTCATCCTTGCCGGCCTTGATCGCGATTGGCACGGTTTCCCATGCGAACGAACCGTCTTTGTTGGCCTTCCGCGCACGCTCGAGCGACGCAACGGCGAACTTGTCCTGATCTTCCCGGCTGAACTGGTACTTCCCCGCGCAGTCTTCGGCAAAGCTGCCCATCAGCCTGCCTTTGTCGTAGGCGTCTTCCAGTCCGTCCAGGAACATGTGGTCGAGTACCTGCTGATGCCCCATGCGGTAGCCCGAACGTGCCTTTGGCAACAGATAGGGGGCGTTGCTCATGCTCTCCATCCCGCCCGCGACCATGACGTCGTTGCTGCCCGCGATTAGCAGATCGTGCGCGAGCATCGCCGCTTTCATCCCCGAACCGCACATCTTGTTCACGGTGGTGCAGCCTGCCGACAGCGGCAAACTGGCGCCGAGCGACGCCTGGCGAGCCGGCGCCTGCCCCTGTCCGGCCGGCAGCACGCAGCCCATGATCACTTCCTGCACCTGGTCGGGCTTGACGCCGGCGCGTTCGATCGCAGCGCGAATCGCCGCCGCGCCGAGTTGCGGTGCCGCGAAGTCCTTGAGTTCTCCCTGCAGCGCCCCCAGCGGCGTGCGCGCAGCGGAAACAATGACGATCGGATCGTTAGCCATAACTCCTCCTAGAACAACAAAGCAATCACCGCAAAGGACGCAAAGGTGCGCAAAGGAAAATCAGGGAAACCAATTCTCGTCAAAGTACGCTCCAAGATCACCGGCGAAAAAGCCCCTGTAATTGTTACGTCATGTCATCATTCTTCTCTTGGTTAGCGATTGCGTCTCCTTGGCGTACTTTTGCGTCCTTCGCGTTTAACGGTGTTCAAGCAGTTTCGTTGAAAAGCTCGCGGCCGATTAACATCCGCCTGATCTCCGACGTGCCGGCGCCAATCTCATAAAGTTTCGCATCGCGCCACAGTCTGCCGGTCGCGTACTCGTTTACATAGCCGTTGCCGCCCAGCGCCTGGATCGCTTCGCCCGCCATCCAGGTTGCCTTCTCCGCAGCGTAGAGTATGGCGCCGGCAGCGTCCTTGCGTGCGGTCTTGCCGTGATCACAGGCCCTGGCCACCGCATACACGTAGGCCTTGCAGGCGTTCATCGTGGTGTACATATCGGCGATTTTGCCCTGCATCAACTGGAACTCGCCGATCGGCTGGCCGAACTGCTCGCGCTCGTGCACGTACGGCATCACCACGTCCATGCAGGCTTGCATGATGCCGAGCGGCCCGCCGGCGAGCACCGCGCGCTCGTAGTCGAGCCCGCTCATCAGCACCTGAACGCCGCGATTTACTTCGCCCAGCACGTTCTCCGCCGGCACTTCGCAGTCCCGGAACACCAGCTCGCAAGTGTTGGAGCCGCGCATTCCAAGCTTGTCGAGCTTTTGCGCGGTGGAGAAACCCTTGAAGTCTTTTTCAACGATGAAGGCGGTTATTCCCTTCGGTCCGGCATTCGTGTCGGTCTTGGCGTACACGACCAGCACGTTCGCGTCCGGCCCGTTGGTGATCCACATCTTGTTACCGTTGAGGATGTAGCGTTCGCCCTTCTTCTCGGCGCGCAGCTTCATGCCAACCACGTCAGAGCCGGAATTCGGCTCGCTCATCGCCAGCGCGCCGACGTGTTCGCCGGAAATCAGCTTTGGCAGGTACCTGCGTTTCTGCGCCTCGTTGCCGTTGCGGCGGATCTGGTTCACCGCCAGGTTCGAATGCGCGCCATAGGACAGTCCGACCGAGCCCGATGCGCGGGAGATCTCTTGCATCGCCACTACGTGCGCGAGATAGCCCATGTTGGTGCCGCCATATTCCTCCTCGACGGTGACCCCGAGCAGCCCGAGGCCGCCGAACTTGCGCCACAGGTCCATCGGGAATTCGTTGTTGTGGTCGATCTCGGCCGCGCGCGGGGCGATCTCTCTGGAAGCGAAGTTTTGCACGCTGTCGCGCAGCATGTCGATGTCTTCGCCGAGTCCGAAGTTGAGCATCGGGTAGCTCTTCAGAAAAGTTTCGGGTTTCATCGGTCGGGCCTCCCGTGCATTGTCATCAGGGTCTGGAGCAATGTGGCGCACAGAGTTTCGCGGCCGTCCTTGACCACTCCGGCGTCCACCTGCGCCACCACCAGCGTGCGGCCGGCCTTGAGCACCCTGCCGCGGGCGATCAGCAGTTCGCCGTCGCCCGGCGCCAGCAGGTTCATCTTGTACTCCACCGTCAGAACGCTGGCGTCCCGCGGCATCAGGGAGAATGCCGCGTAACCGCCTGCCGAGTCTGCGATGGTACCGATGATGCCGCCATGGTAGTAGCCGTGCTGCTGCGATAGTTCGGGCTTGAAAGGCAGTTGGATTTCGCACTCCCCAGGTTCGAGTCGCACCAACTGCGCGCCAATCAGCGCCATTATTCTCTGGCGATCGAAACTATCCCGAACCCGATCGGCGAAGTCGGGATCCCTCGGCTCAAACCCGCTCAAGTGCGCTCTCCATTGCGGCAGACTGTAATTGACGTTTACGTTAACGTCAACCGACAACTGCGGTAATCCATAAAAGTATTGTAAAATCAAATAATTAATTCTCGAGTCCGGTACGTCGGTCAGTCCGGCCATGTCCCGTACCGAACGGTTTTCTCGCTTCAAGCCGGCTACAATTCTGGGAGAAAAAACTCTATTGAATCATGTCTTTGCATTGCTCGCCGGTTTGCTGCCGCCACCGCGGTCCGGCTTCTTGCCTTTCCCGGCCAGAAAATCACGGCACTGCTTCTCGAACGCAGCAATTTCGCCCAGTACCACCTCGATGTCCTCCCGCTGCTGCTCGAGGATGGCGCGCCGCCGTTGCAGCACTTCGAGGAAGCGTTCGACCTGCACCTGTTCGTCCTTGGCGGCGTCGTACAGGTCGATCAGCTCGCGGATTTCGGACAGCGAGAGCCCGAGGCGCTTGCCGCGCAGGGTGAGCTTGAGGCGAACCTTGTCGCGATGGCCGTAAACCCGGTTGCGTCCCGCGCGGCTTGGCGCGAGCAGGCCCTGGTCTTCGTAGAAGCGGATCGCCCGCGTCGTCAGACCGAATTCCCGCGCAAGTTCGGTAATGGTGTAGGTAGAGTCCGCCATGCGCGACGCAGTTTACGTAAACGTAAAGTAGAATCCAACTAAATCGCGGCACCCCTCCGCGCCAACACTTTCGAAGACTCCACACATGCAGACACCCGCTCGCACTGCCCGCCTTGAAGTACCGGCACCACTAGCGTTTCCGTTCCCGGAACCGCCCCGCGGAGGAACCGTGCGCGAGATCGCGTCGGGCGTGTTCTGGCTGCGCATGCCGCTGCCGTTCGCGCTCGATCACATCAATCTCTGGCTGCTGCGCGACGGCAAGGGGTGGACCGCGGTGGACTGCGGGATCGCCGCCGATACCACCCGTGTTCACTGGGAGCAGATCTTCCGCGAAGTGGTCGACAATGCAGGGCTTACGCGGGTGCTGGTTACGCACTTCCATCCGGACCACTTCGGCAACGCCGGTTGGCTAACGCAGCGATTCGACGCGCCGCTGTGGATGAGCGAGTCCGAGTACCTCAATGCCCATGCCCAGTACCAGACCCAGGCAGGCTTCGGACCGGATGCCACCGCGCGACTGTTCGCCGAGCACGGGCTCGACCCCGAGAGCGTCGCCGCAATCAAAGGCCGGGGCAATCCCTACCGCAAGATCGTCTCCGAACCGCCCACCCGTTTCATGCGCATTCTGGATGGCGACGAGATCGATATCGGCGGCAAAAACTGGCGCGTCATCGTCGGCTGGGGACACGCCCCCGAACACGCGGCACTGTACTGCGAATCGCTGGGCGTATTGATCTCCGGCGACATGCTGCTGCCGAAAATCAGCACCAACGTCAGTGTCTGGCCAACCGAGCCGAAGGGCGATCCGCTGAAACTTTTCCTGCGCTCGATAGACCGCTTTACCGAACTGCCCGCCGACACGCTGGTACTGCCTTCGCACGGCCTGCCGTTCCGCGGCGCACATACGCGGGTGCAGATACTGCATGCGCATCATCGCGACCGCCTGGCGGAAGTGCTCGAATCCTGCGCCTCGCCGAAGACCGCCAAGGATCTGCTGCCGGTATTGTTTCGCCGCACGCTCGACACGCACCAGACTTTCTTCGCGATGGGTGAATCCATAGCGCATCTGCATTACCTCTGGTATCAAGGCCGGTTGACGCACGCGCAGGACGCTCACGGCGTGCACCGGTTCGTCAGGGCCGGTTGATGAACGTCGACGGCGTCGCGTATCGAAGTATCTGGCGCGACGGCAACTTCGTCCGCATCGTCGATCAGACCCTGCTGCCGCATACCTTCAGGGTCGTCAAACTCACCAGTGCGGACGAAGTGGCCGACGCGATCCGCAACATGCGGGTGCGCGGCGCGCCACTGATCGGCGCTGCCTCGGCATTCGGCATGGCTCTGGCGATGGCGGCCGACGCTTCCGGCGCCAATCTCACCTGGGCAGGTGAACAGCTCGCCAAGAC
>JAXIOX010000201.1:0-9982 GCA_045403275.1 Burkholderiales bacterium
CCGGCTCGCCGATCAGGACCGCGGGCAGGATCTGGTCGGACCAGCGTTTCTCGCGCTCGTAGTCCATCGCCAGGGCGGCGGAACAGCACGAGATCAGCATGACGACGGCAATTAGGGCTCGATTCATCGGGTGCAGCTTTCTGTGGCTGTGACCGGCATTGTACCGGAGGGCATGTGTCTGTTAGGACCGCCGGGCAGCGGAGGTGGTTCCGGCGCCGACGATTGCAATACAGATCGCAGGCGAGGCGCTAGCGTATTCCGGGGAATCCACCCTTCATGCCCCGCGTTATTTTTTGCAGCCCGCCCCTGCCCATCATCTTCATCATTTTCTGCATCTGCTCGAACTGGCCGAGCAGGCGGTTAACCTCCTGAATCGAGACCCCGGCGCCGGCGGCGACGCGGCGCTTGCGCGACGCCTTGATGATCTCGGGTCTGGCGCGTTCCTGCGGCGTCATCGATTCGATGATGCCCACAGTGCGGCCGATGACGCGCTCGTCCATCGGCGCACCCTGCGCGGCCCGCGCGAGTTGCGCCGGCAACTTGTCGATCAGCGCCGACAAGCCGCCCATCTTCTTCATGTGCTGCATCTGGTTCTTGAAATCCTCGAGATCAAAGCCCTTGCCAGCCTTCACTTTCCTGGCAAGTTTTTCGGCTTCCTCGACGTCGATGTTCTTGTGCGCCTCCTCCACCAGCGCCAGCACGTCGCCCATGCCGAGAATGCGCGCAGCCACGCGTTCGGGAAAAAACGGCTCCAGCCCGCTCGGCCTTTCCGATACACCGACGAACTTGATCGGCCTGCCGGTCACCTGCCGGACCGAAAGCGCCGCGCCGCCGCGCGCATCGCCGTCGAGCTTGGTGAGCACCACGCCGGTGAGCGGCAGCGCATCGGCAAAGGCCTTGGCGACGTTCACCGCGTCCTGGCCCTGCATCGAATCCACAACGAACAGCGTTTCTACCGGATTGAGCACGGCGTGAAGCCGGCGGATCTCCCGCATCATGGCCTCGTCGATAGCCAGGCGGCCGGCCGTGTCCACGATCAACACATCGTGATAGTGCTTGCGCGCGAAATCGAGCGCTCCAGCGGCAATGTCCTCGGGTTCTTGCGCAGCGTCGGACGTAAACATCTCGACGCCCAGCTGGCGCGCCAGTGTCGCAAGCTGCTCGATCGCGGCAGGTCTATAGACGTCGCAACTCGCCAGCAGCGTTTTCTTTTTCTGCTCACCGAGAAGCTTCGCAAGTTTGCCGGCCGTGGTGGTCTTGCCCGATCCCTGCAGGCCGGTCAGCAGGATCACAGCCGGTGGAACAGCCGCCAGGTTGAGAGCGTCGTTGCGGCTGCCCATCAGCTCGGTCAACTCGCGTTGCACCACACCCACCAGCGCCTGCCCGGGCGTGAGACTGCCGATTACTTCCTCGCCTACCGCCGTCGCCTTCACCCGCGCGATGAAATCCCTGACTACCGGGAGCGCGACGTCGGCCTCCAGCAGCGCAATGCGCACTTCGCGCAACGCCTCCTCGATGTTGGCTTCGGTCAGGCGCGCCTGACCACGCAGCGTCTTGACGACGCCGGCGAGCCGGCTGGTGAGGCTGTCGAGCATCGGCGATGTGCCTGGAATGTGGAGCAGATGGGGATAATGTAGACTGCAAAAGCCAAGTCCACATACCTGCTAGATGGGCGACATTTTACTTCATCTTCTGGTGAGTCTCGGCTACGCAGCGCTGGCCTTCTTTCTCTGGCGCGATGCGCTGCTGCCGTCACCGCTGCAAGGCGGGCAGTCCACGACACGCTGGGCGCATGCGGCGCTGATCGTGCCGTTGTCACTGCACGCGTGGCTGCTGGCGCGCGCGACGTTTGGAGCGGAGGGCCTTTACCTCGGTGTCGGTAACGCGGTTTCGGTGATCATCTGGCTGACGGTGTTGATCTACTGGGCAGGCAGTTTCTTCTACCGGCTCGAAGGCCTGCAGGTGCTGGCCGTGCCTGCCGCGGCGGCACTATCCCTGCTGCCGCTCGCGTTGCCGCCGGTGCATCCGCTTGCAAACACACAGTTCGCCGCATTCAAGGCGCACCTGGTCATTGCGCTGCTGGCGTACAGCCTGTTCACCATCGCATCTCTGCACGTGCTGATGATGGCGATGATGGAGCGCCGCCTGCACCACGGCAATCTGCCGCGATTCCTGCAGGGGCTCCCGCCGCTGCTGACCATGGAGCAGTTGCTGTTCCGCATCATCGCCGCCGGCTTCGTGCTGCTCACGCTCACTCTGGGCAGCGGCATCCTGTTTTCGGAAGCCTTGTTCGGCAAGCCAATGTCGTTCACCCACAAGACGGTGTTCGGCATCCTTTCCTGGATCATCTTCGCCGCACTGCTCGCCGGGCGCGCGCTCTACGGCTGGCGCGGACGCGTGGCGATGCGCTGGACGCTCGCCGGTTTCCTGTCGCTGGTGCTAGCCTACATCGGCAGCAAATTCGTTCTCGAAGTTTTGTTGCACCGCTGAACGGCAACCGCGCTGTAACAAGCGAAGCGGCGATTGCCTTGACACTGTTTATCCTGCTGCTGATACTGATTTCGACTTTACGACCCGGTGGTGACTGCACTTGGACGAGATTCCGCTTCATACGCTGCTGATAGCATTTGTAGTCCTGCTCGTCATTTCCGCTTTTTTTTCCATTTCCGAAACCGGCATGATGGCGCTCAACCGCTACCGGTTGAGGCATCTCGCCAGGACCGGACATCGCGGCGCCCGATTGACCAGTCAACTGCTTGCACGAACAGACAAGCTACTCGGCGTCATCTTGCTCGGAAACAATTTGGTGAACGCAGCGGCCGCCGGCATCGCCACCACAATCGCACTGCGTTACTTCAGCCAAGGCGAGTATGCGTTTATCGCCGCCACCGGCATAGTCACGTTTTTCATCTTGGTGTTCAGCGAGATCACGCCCAAAGTGATCGGGGCGACCTACCCGGAACGCATCGCCTTCCCGGCGGCCTATGTGCTCTCACCGCTGCTCAAGCTGGTTTATCCGATCGTCTGGTTCATCAACCTTTTCGTCAGGGGGCTGCTGTGGCTGCTGCGGCTGAGGCCGCAGAACAGCCAGTTGCACACGCTGAGCATGGCGGAATTGCGCACGCTGGTGCTGGAAGGCGCTAACCTCCTGCCGCAAAAGCATCAGAACATCCTCCTCAACCTGTTCGACCTTGAGTCAATCACCGTCGAGGACGCGATGACCCCGCGCAACCAGATCGAAGCCATCGACATCGAATCAACTCCGGACCAGATCCGCCGCCAGATCGCTACCAGCAACCACACGCGGCTGCCGGTTTATCGCGGCCGGCTGGACGACATCGTCGGCATCGTGCACGTGCGCAAGGTGCTCAACCTTTCCGAGGGTGAACAGATCAGCGCCGACACTCTCAAGGAAATCATGCGCGAACCGTATTTCATTCCCCTGGATACCCCGCTGCTCACCCAGTTGCAGAATTTCCAGGAACAGCAGGACCGGATGGCGCTGGTGGTGGACGAGTATGGGGAACTGAAGGGGCTGCTCAAGCTCGAGGACATTTTTGAGGAAATCATCGGCGAATTCACCACGCATTCTCCGCTGCAAACAACCGCGCGCTTCCGCCGCATGGAAGACGGCAGCATCATCGTGGAGGGCGGCAGCCTGCTGCGGGAACTGAACCGCAAGCTTGGCTTCCGCTTTCCCCTCGACGGCCCCAAGACCCTGAACGGGCTTATCCTGGAGCACCTGCAGGACATCCCGGAGCCGGGAACCAGCCTCAAGCTCGCCGGATACCCGATAGAGGTGCTCCAAACCCAGGACCGGGTGATCCGCTCGGTGCGCCTGTTACCACCAGAAACAGACAATTAATCAGGACCATTAGTCAAGGACTTCGGTCTTTACTTTAAGGAGTGGTGGGTGCATCATTCAGGTTTTATCCACCGCTGGCCGAATAAATGCTTGAAGCAACGCTAGAAGGCACGCTGTCCGGCCTCGGCCGCGCCAAGGTGCAACGGGGCCTCCCGCCCGAGCGCGACGCGGAGGCGTCCCAGTTCCAGGCAAAAGCCGCTGGACAGCGTACGTACATGGTGATCGGCTGCGACGTGTGCATAAGGCACCGGCTAAAAGGGCCGGGTCGGCATTTACCAGGTCATGATGACCGGCGACGCGTTGAACCGCATCATCATGACCACGGCAATTTCATCAACATTGCCGGGCAGGTGCAGCGCGAGGGTATCCGCGACCTGCGGCAATCGGGATTGCTGAAGGTACGGCGGGGTATGACTTCGCTCGAAGAAATCGAAGCCTGCAGCAACGAATAACACTTACCGAGGTAACGCTATGGCAACGGCAGCAAGAGCAGTGCGCGACAGGATCAAGGAATACGCCTACCTCTGGGAAGGCAAGGACAAATCCGGCCGGCTGGTCAAAGGCGAGATGCGCGCGGGCGGCGAAGCAGTGGTCAATTCGGTACTGCGCCGCCAGGGCGTCACGGTCCTCAAGATCAAGCGGCAAAGAATGGGGATGGGCGGCAGGGTCACCGAAAAGGACATCACGTTCTTCACCCGCCAACTGGCGACAATGATGAAGTCGGGCGTGCCGTTGCTGCAGGCCTTCGATATCGTCGGCAAGGGGCACGCCAATCCCGCGGTGGCCCGGCTGCTGATGGACATCAAGAATGAAGTGGAAACGGGCAACAGCCTGAACGCCGCTTTCCGCAAGTATCCGCTGCATTTCGACGCGCTGTTCTGCAACCTGGTTGGTGCCGGCGAGCAGGCTGGAATTCTCGACAGCCTGCTGGACCGTCTGGCGACTTACAAGGAAAAGATCCTCACAATCAAGAGCAAGATCAAGGCCGCGCTTTTCTATCCCGTGTCGATCATCGTGGTGGCATTTATCATCACCGCGGTCATCATGATTTTCGTGATCCCGGCGTTCAAGGATCTGTTTTCGAACTTCGGCGCCGACCTCCCCGCGCCCACACTGTTCGTGATGGCGGTTTCGGATATCTTCGTAGAATGGTGGTGGGCAATATTCGGCAGCCTGGGCTTCGCCGTATGGTTCTTCTTCTACACCTGGAAGCGCTCGGTGAAAATGCAGATGGTGATGGACCGGTTGTTCCTCAGAATTCCGTTATTCGGCCCGCTGATCCGCAAGGCGACCATCGCGCGCTGGACCCGCACGTTGTCCACCATGTTCGCAGCCGGCGTGCCGCTGGTGGAGGCGCTCGATTCGGTGGCCGGCGCCGCAGGCAACCACGTGTACTACGAGGCCACCAAGAAAATCCAGAAGGACGTCAGTACCGGCGTGAGCCTCACCAACGCCATGACCACCTCCACCGTCTTTCCGAACATGGTTATCCAGATGGTATCGATCGGCGAGGAGTCGGGCGCTCTGGACAGCATGCTCAGCAAGGTTGCCGACTTTTTCGAGCAGGAAGTGGACGATGCGGTCGAAGCCTTGTCGAGCCTGATGGAACCCATGATCATGGTGGTTCTGGGCGTGCTGATCGGGGGCATGGTTATCGCCATGTACCTGCCGATCTTCAAGATGGGCCAGGCCGTATAGGCGGCGACCGGTTCGATCAATTGCGCGCCCGACGAGCTCGGGCGCTTTTTTATCAGCATGGCGTCGTCGACCCGCCTGATGCGCAACGCGCCCGCAATGCCGGAAACCGTACGCACAACTGCGGGTCTCAATGCCGGGGCTCCCGGTTCCGGCACGACACGATGCGCGTACCCGACCGCTGGTGAAACATGAACTTCATAGACATCATGCATGAACCGGTAATCTTGACGCTGGTCTGCACCCTGCTCGGACTGTTGGTCGGGAGTTTTCTGAACGTTGTCATCCACCGGCTGCCGCAAATGCTCGATCGCGAATGGGACACGCAGGCGGCCGAATTTCTGCAGCAGAAAGGTTCTGCCGACGCGGCGGCAATGCTGAGGAGCACGGGCGGTACCGTGCGTTACAACCTGGTCACGCCGCCCTCGACCTGCCCGCGTTGCGGCCACCGCATCCGCGCCTGGGAGAACATTCCGATCCTGAGTTATCTTTTCCTGCGTGGACGTTGTTCGGCGTGCAAGGCGCCGATCAGCATCCGCTACCCAATCGTCGAGACGCTGAGCGGCATCCTCTCCGGCTACATCGGCTGGCGCTTCGGGCTGACGCTGGCGATGGCGGGCGCTCTGATTCTAATGTGGTCCCTGATCGCACTGACGGTCATCGACATCGATACACAGTTGCTGCCCGACAATATCACTCTGCCGCTGATCTGGCTCGGACTGCTGGTGAACCTGAACGGCACCTTCGTGCCGTTGCAAAGTTCGGTCATCGGGACAGTCGCAGGCTACCTGTCGCTGTGGGCCTTTTACTGGCTGTTCAAGCTCACCACCGGCAAGGAGGGGATGGGCTACGGCGACTTCAAGTTGCTCGCGGCGATCGGTGCTTGGCTGGGCTGGAAAATGTTGCCGGTGGTGATCCTGCTGTCCTCCGTGGTCGGCGCGGTGGTCGGCGTCGCTCTCATTGTTTTCGCCCGCCATGGCCGCAACACGCCGATTCCGTTCGGGCCGTACATAGCCGCGGCGGGATTGATCGCGCTGTTCTGGGGCGAGACAATCAACCGGACTTACCTGCAGCTGTTCTGACGATGCCTTTTGCCGTCGGTCTCACCGGAGGGATCGGCTCGGGGAAGACCACGGTTGCCGAACTGTTCGCGCAACTCGGGGCCGGCGTGGTCGACACGGATGAGATCGCGCGCGCGCTGACCGGACCGGGACAAGCGGCGGTGGGCGAGATCGCGCGGCGTTTTGGTCCGCAATACGTAACAGCAGACGGCGCCCTTGACCGCGCGCGGATGCGCAAACTGGCGTTCGAGGATGCACGGGAGAAGAAGGACCTGGAGTCCATCCTGCATCCGCTGATCCGGCGCGAAGCCGAGCGCCGGGTCGCGAATTCGACTGCTCCCTATGTCATCCTGGTGGTACCGCTGCTGTTCGAATCGGGCGCTTATCAGACGCGGGTGCGGCGCGTGTTGGTTGTGGACGGTGATCAGGAGACACGCATCGAGCGCGTCAGGCGACGCGACCATTTGCCGCGCGAAGAAATTCTGGCAATCATGGCCTCCCAGATCGGGCAGGCCGAGCGCCTGCGCCGTGCCGACGACGTGATTCGCAACGACGGCGACCTTGCAGCCCTTGAGGCGCAAGTCGCCGCCTTGCATCACAAATACCTGGCTCTCGCCGCAGAAAGCTAGCGCTGGCGCCTGCGGGCATTGCCTGAATTCAGCTTTCATGCTTTCAGCTTTATTTTCGCAGGCTTTTCGGGAATACTTGCCCTTACTCCGGTAGCCGCACCCGCATTGTGATCAGCTACGAGTTCCCGCTAAACGAGAGGATTCGCACCCTGCTGCGCTTGGAGGACCTGTACAAGCGCGCCCACTATTTCGCCTCCAAAAGCGATCCTGAGGAACATCACGTTGCGTTGATGTCGCTGTTCGAGATCCTCGAAGTCGGAGGCCGCGCCGATCTCAAGTCCGACCTGATGCAGGAACTGGAGCGCCAGAAACAACACCTCGATGCGTTGCGCAACAACCCCGCCATCTCCCAGGAGGCCTTGACATCGGTGCTTGCCGACATCGAGAAAACGATTTCCGACATGTATCTCTCATCGGGAAAAACCGGTCAGGAGTTGCGCGAGAACGACTGGTTGATGAGCATCAAGCAGCGCTCCGCCATACCCGGCGGCGTGTGCCAGTTCGATCTGCCTTCCTACCACTTCTGGCTCAACCAAAGCGTCGAAGCGCGCCATCTTGATCTGGGCGAATGGCTCGCGCCCTTCCTGCCGATCCGTAACGGCGTGCAGATCATCCTGAAATTGCTGCGGGAAAACGGCAAGACCACCAACGAGCTCGCACATCAGGGGGTGTACCAGCAGACCATGGCGGGCCGGCTGGCGCAGATGCTGCGCATCCGCCTCGACAGTGCATACGACTGCGTACCGGAAATCAGCGCCAACAAGTATGCGCTCAATGTGCGCTTCACCACTGCCTTCGGCACTCAGCGGCGCACCAGCGTCGACGACGTGAAATTGGAACTGACTTTCTGCAACCTGTGATGAATGCCTGAATTCGATGAAAGCCGAGGCGAAGAAAACGCGGATGGTGAACTGCCCGCGCTGCGGAACCGCCACGCCGTGGAGTGAGGCTAACGCTTACCGGCCGTTCTGTTCCGAACGCTGCAAGCTGATTGACCTGGGCCTGTGGGCCACCGAGGGCTACCGGATCCCCCAGGAGGAAGCAGACGCCGGAAAGTCTGAAGGCGAGGAGCGTTAGCCGCGCTGCGAGTGGCCGCCTACCACGCGCCGCGGATCATGGCCACCCCGTGCGCGCCGCGCGTACGGGCGCGGTCTAGATCGGACACTCGCATCCCGCCAAGCGCGAACACCGGCAGCGGGCATCCACCTGCGAGATCGCCGAAGCGCTGCAGGCCGATCCCGGGCTGGCCCGGCTGACCGTGCTTTTCCAGGACCGGCCCGAGCACTGCGAAATCGACACCGAGTTCCGCTGCGCGCGCCAGTTCGGCCGCATCGTGACAGGAGGCGCCGCACCATTCAAACTGCGGCCGCTGCCGGGCCGCCATCAACGCCTGCGCGGGCAGGTGCACGCCATCCGCACCGATCCGTCCAGCCAGGTGTTCGTCGCCGTTGACCAGGACAATGCCTCCCAAGGCATGCACGCGCTGTGTCACTTGCGCAGCGAAAGCCTCGCGGGCCGGTGGTTCGAGTCTTGCCTCCCTGATTTGCACCAGACGCAACCCCTTCGCAAGTGCGTCGTCGAGCTGCGCAAGCGCGCGCCCGACCCCTGTTTCCCAGGCGTGGGTGATGGCGTAAACGATAGGCAGCGCCAGTACTTTCAGGACCGGCGCATTGGCCGGAAGCATAGGCGCGACCGACAACGCGCCGCAGCGTTGCCAGGCCAGCGCCTGCTCCTCGTGCGCATGCGGCTCGCCCTGCCATTTCAACACGCGATGAAAGTGCAGGCGCACGGTCGCGTGCGGGTAGCTGTAAACGCGGGTAATCCAGGGATAGGCCTGTACCAAGTCGATGCCCAGCTCCTCGTGGAGTTCACGCCTCAGCGCCTCGGCGACAGGCTCGCCGGGTTCGACTTTGCCGCCGGGAAACTCCCAGTAGTCGGCGTAGGCCTTTCCCCGCGGCCTCTGCGTCAGCAGAAAGCTGCCGTCGTCGCGCTCGATCACCGCGGCCGCAACGTCCACCACATCCATAGGATAAAGGATGAAGGATGAGGGGAATTCCCGGACTTGGGGTTGGATCGCTTACTTCCGCCTTCCGCCTTCACCCTTCATCCTTAGTTTTCCCGCCCAGTCGCGCGCGAAATGCCACGCCACGCGCCCGCTGCGCGAACCGCGGGTGAGCGCCCATTGCAAGGACTCGTGGCGGGCCTTCGCGCGATCGCGTTCACCCACGCCGAGTTGCCCGAGCCAGTAGTCCACGATCACCAGGTACTCGTCCTGATCAAAAGGATAGAAGGAAACCCACAGGCCGAAACGCTCAGACAGCGAAATCTTTTCCTCGACACTCTCGCCGGGATGGATTTCCTCGCCAAGATACTTGGTTTCGAGGTTCTCCTGCATGTACTCGGGCATCAGGTGGCGGCGGTTCGAAGTGGCGTAGATCAGCAGATTTTCCGAGGTCGCCGAGATCGAACCGTCGAGGACGACTTTCAGCGCCTTGTAACCCGGCTCGTCGGCGTCAAAGGACAGGTCGTCGCAGAACAGGATGAATTTGTACGGCGCATCGGCGACCAGATCGACAATGTCCGGCAGATCCATCAGATCCTGTTTCTCCACCTCGATCAGGCGCAAGTCCTTCGCCGAGAATTTGTTGAGAACGGCCTTTACCAGCGAGGACTTGCCGGTGCCGCGCGCGCCGGTGAGCAGCACGTCGTTCGCGGTCAGCCCTTCGAGGAAC
>JAXIOX010000230.1:0-12306 GCA_045403275.1 Burkholderiales bacterium
ACCAAAGGGGAAACAGGCCTCCAACATCCAGGCCGCCTAAAGGCTGCCGGGCGGCGCAATCGACTGCGCCGGCAAGATCAGAACATTCGAAGCCCGCGACACCGTCGCGGGCTTTTGTTTTTGCGGGTAGCTCAGTGCTTCATGCGCTCGATCATGGCGTTGCCGAATCCGGAGCAGGAGACCTGAGTGGCCCCGGTCATCAGACGGGCAAAGTCATAGGTCACGACTTTGTCGCGGATAGCCGCCTCCATGGAACTGACGATGAGATCGGCCGCTTCCGCCCAGCCGATGTGACGCAGCATCATCTCCGCCGAGAGAATCAGCGACCCCGGGTTGACGTAGTCCTTGCCGGCATACTTAGGCGCCGTTCCATGGGTCGCTTCGAACATCGCCACCGAGTCGCTGGTATTGGCGCCGGGCGCGATGCCGATGCCGCCCACCTGGGCCGCCAGGGCGTCGGAGATGTAGTCGCCGTTCAGGTTGAGCGTTGCAATGACGTCGTATTCGTCCGGACGTAGCAGGATTTGCTGCAGGAAAGCGTCGGCGATGACATCCTTTACCACCATCCCGTTAGGCAGTTTCATCCACGGCCCGCCGTCAAGCAGCTGCGCCCCAAACTCGCGCTTGGCGAGCGCGTAACCCCAGTCACGGAAAGCGCCTTCGGTGAACTTCATGATGTTGCCCTTGTGCACCAGAGTAACCGACCTGTGCTTGTTCGCGATTGCGTACTGGAGCGCCTTGCGCACCAGGCGCTCGGTGCCTTCGCGCGAGACCGGTTTGATGCCGATTCCCGAACTCTGGGGAAAGCGGATTTTCTTCACCCCCATCTCCTTGATCAGGAAATCGATTACCTTGCGGGAACCTTCGGATTCCGCGGCCCACTCTATGCCCGCATAAATGTCCTCGGAGTTCTCCCGGAAGATCACCATGTCGGTCTTTTCGGGCTGTTTCAGCGGGCTAGGCACGCCCTTGAAGTAGCGCACTGGACGCAGACACACGTACAGGTCCAGTTCCTGGCGCAACGCCACGTTGATCGAGCGGATGCCCCCACCCACCGGCGTGGTGAGCGGTCCCTTGATCGAGACCACGAACTCCTTGCTGGCCTGCAACGTTTCTTCCGGCAGCCAGACGTTTTCGCCGTAGACCTTGCACGATTTCTCGCCGGCATACATCTCCATCCACACGATCTTGCGCTTGCCCCCATAGGCCACCTGGACCGCTGAATCCACGACCCTGCGCATCACCGGCGTGATGTCTACACCGGTGCCGTCACCCTCGATGAAGGGAATGATCGGATTGGCGGGAACATTCAGCGTGTAGTCCTTGTTGACAGTGATCTTCTGTCCCGTGGAAGGAACCTTGATGTGCTGGTACATGAAATCGGCCTCGATTCGACGTGTGGATGGATGTGATTGAATTGCAAGCGGTAATGCGAATCGCTCAAAGGGGCCAATTGTAAAGCAACGACCGCGCGCGGCCCAGCGGTACACTTGCCATCGAGTACACACTCGCCCACCGTGGAACGGAAAAATTGTCGCAGCTGATCACGCAGAATTCATTCGTCAACGCTCTTGGCACACTCTCCGGCAATCTGGCCTTGCGGGCGCTCTGCATATTTTCCGCATGCGCAACCGAGGCGGCGCGCCTGGCCCTACGCGGCCGCGGTATGGCAAGCTGTGCTTGCCGCCGGAGCCCATCACTTTTATCATTTCGCGCAATTTGTCTTTCAGATCGTAAATACTCGAACCAACCGGATGCCCCACATGACTCAACTGAACATCCCCGCCGGCATGCAAGTGCAAGGACGCATCACCCCCGAATTTGCGCAGATTCTCACTGGCGACGCGCTCGCCTTTCTCGCCAAGCTGCATCGGAACTTCAATGCCCGCCGCCTCGAGCTGCTGGCCCGACGCGCGCAGCGGCAGAAGGAACTCGACACCGGCAAGCTGCCCGATTTCCTGCCCGAAACCAGGTACGTGCGCGAGACCAGCTGGCAGGTCGCACCGGTACCGCAGGATCTGCAGGATCGGCGTGTCGAAATTACCGGGCCGACCGACCGCAAGATGGTGATCAACGCGCTCAATTCAGGGGCCAGTATGTTCATGGCCGACTTCGAAGATTCTTCGACCCCGACCTGGGACAGCCAGTTGCAGGGCCAGATAAACATGTGCGACGCGGTCAATCAGAGCATTTCCTTCACCAGTCCAGAAGGCAAGCAATACCGGCTCACCGACAAGACCGCTACATTGCTGGTGCGCCCGCGCGGCTGGCACCTCAGCGAGAAGCATGTGATCGTCGACGGCCAGCCGATGTCCGGATCGCTTTTCGATTTCGGCCTGTATTTCTTCCACAATGCCAAGGCCCGGATAAAGCGCGGTTCGGGCGTGTATCTTTATCTGCCGAAAATGGAATCGCACCTCGAGGCGAGGCTGTGGAACGACGCCTTCGTCTTCGCGCAGAAAGAACTCGGCGTACCGCAAGGCATAATCAAGGCCACGGTATTGATCGAAACCATACTCGCGACTTTTGAGATGGACGAGATCCTGTACGAGTTGCGCGAGCACTCGGCGGGACTGAACTGCGGCCGTTGGGACTACATCTTCAGCTGCATCAAGAAATTCCGGAACCAGAAGGACTTCATCCTCGCCGACCGGCATCTGGTGACCATGGTAAGCCCCTTCATGCGATCCTATTCCCTGCTGCTGATCAAGACCTGCCACAAGCGTGGTGCCTTCGCGATGGGCGGCATGGCCGCGCAAATTCCGATCAAAAACGATCCCGCCGCAAACGAGGCGGCGCTGGCGAAAGTACGTGCCGACAAGGATCGCGAGGCCAATGACGGCCACGACGGAACCTGGGTTGCGCACCCCGGGCTGGTAGCGATCGCCAGGGAAGCCTTCGACAAGGTCATGAAGACCCCGAACCAGATCCACAAGAAACGCGACGACGTGAACGTCAGCGCCAAAGACCTGCTCAATTTCCAGCCCAAGGGGCCGGTCACGGAAGCCGGGTTGCGCACCAACATCAATATCGGCATCCAGTACCTGGGCGCCTGGCTTGCCGGCACCGGCTGTGTGCCGATATTCAACTTGATGGAAGACGCCGCCACCGCGGAAATTTCGCGGGCGCAGATCTGGCACTGGATCCGCAGTCGCCTCGGAATCCTGGACGATGGCCGCAAGGTCACCAAGGAATTATTTCGCGAACTGGTGCCGCAGGAACTCGAAAAAGTGCGGCAGTTGCTCGGCGACAGGGGTTACGCTGCCGGGAAATATCCGGAGGGTGCAAAGATGTTCGAGGAGCTGACGCTCGCCGAAGACTTTGCCGAGTTCCTCACTTTGCGCGCGTACGACTACCTCATCGCGCACGAGCAACGCTGAATCGCGCCGGCCCGGCTTCTCGCGGGCCCATTCCATGCCCAGGGTGCTCCTCTTCAACAAGCCCTGCGGCGTTCTTTGCCAGTTCAGTCCGAGCGCGGGCAAGCGCACACTCAAGGACTTCATACCGGTCGCCGACGTCTACCCGGCCGGCCGGCTCGATGCCGACAGCGAAGGTCTGGTAGTGCTGACCGACGACGGGAAGCTCCAGCACGCCATCAGCGACCCGAAAATGAAGCTGTCCAAGACTTACTGGGTACAGGTCGAGGGCGAGCCCGACGAAGCGGCGTTGCGGCGGTTGCGCTCCGGCGTCGCCCTCGGCGACTTCGTCACATATCCGGCACGAGCAAAGCGCATCGACCAGCCGTCGGCGTTATGGGAGAGGATTCCCCCGATCCGGGTCCGCAAATTCATTCCAACCAGCTGGCTCGAAATAGAAATTCATGAAGGCAAGAACAGGCAGGTAAGGCGGATGACTGCGGCGGCAGGTTTACCGACCCTGCGCCTGATCCGCTTCCGTATCGGGCCCTGGACCCTGGATGGCATCCTTCCGGGCGAATTCCGCCTCATCGACCAGCCGCAATTGCGGGTTTGAAGCGGTTTTGGCACCGCAAGGCAGGACTAAGGCCTGCCTCTTTACATTTCCTCCGGCGTTTGACGCTGTCGCAAAATATCCTTATTCTCTGCGGCGATTTTATTGCGTGTCGTGCAGGTCGAGCTCACCGAACTCGACAACCAAACGGCAAGGAATCGGCGAAGTAACGGCGACACAACCCCGCGAAGAAAGGCAGGGCGGTGTCCCTGCCTTTTTTTCATTTCACTCGAGCCTGGTGCGACACTGAATCTCTGTATGAGCGAATGGGCCGAAATCCTGAAGTTGACCGTCACACTGCTGGCCATCGTCGATCCGATTGCCAGCATACCGGTGTTTCTGAGCGCCACTCATGGTGAGCCCAACGTGCAGCGGGCACGCATTGCGCGGGTCGTGGCGATCACGGTGTTCTGCGTGCTCGGCGCGGCTGCGCTGATCGGCACGGAAATTCTGCATTTCTTCGGGATCAGCATCCCCTCCTTCCTGATCGGCGGCGGGATCGTGCTGCTGATGATGGCGATTTCGATGCTGCAGGCCAAGGAAAGCAGAATCCGGCAGACGCCCGACGAAGCCGAGGAGGCGGCGGAAAAAGACGCCGTCGCAGTGGTGCCGCTGGGCATCCCGCTGCTCGCCGGCCCGGGGGCAATCAGTACCATGATCATCGCCACCCACCAGTCGCCGGGTTTCAGTTCTCACCTCAAGCTGCTTATCCCGGCGCTGATCATCGCCGTCGCGGTATGGGCAACGCTGGTCGCCGCCACCCGGATTTCAAAACGCCTCGGCAAGACCGGCATGAACATCATCACCCGGGTGATGGGCCTGATCATCGCGGCAATCGCGGTCGAATATGTTTATCGCGGACTCATCGAACTGTTCCCTAAATTGATCTGAATGACTGCAAAGGTCTGGAAGCCGAACGTGACCGTCGCGGCAATCGTCGAGCACGAAGGAAGGTTCCTGCTGGTAGAGGAGAAAACCGACGACGGCCTGTTGCTCAATCAGCCGGCGGGACATCTCGAGGCCAACGAGTCTCTGGTGGAAGGCGCTGCGCGCGAGACGCTGGAGGAGACCGCCTACGAATTCACACCCGAGTACCTGGTCGGCGTTTATCGCTGGCAGCATCCCGACCGCAACATTACTTACCTGCGTTTCGCCTTTGCCGGCAGGCTGGGCACGCACCACCCCGAGCGTGCCCTGGATACGGGAATCGTACGGGCTCTATGGCTGACCGCGGCGGAGGTCCGCGCCAGCCGCAGCCGCCATCGCAGCCCGCTGGTGGTTCGCTGCATGCAAGACTACCAGCGCGGCGCGCGCGCCCCTCTCGATCTGCTGGTGCATCTCGACTGAGCGGAACCGGCGAATGCAAAAAACGCGTGTCATTGTAGGCATGTCCGGCGGAGTGGACTCGTCGGTTGCCGCCTGGCTGCTCAAGGAACAGGGCTTCGAAGTCGTCGGCTTGTTCATGAAAAACTGGGAAGACGACGATGACGACGAGTTCTGCGCCTCGCGCCAGGACCTGATCGACGCGGTGTCGGTTGCCGATCTGATCGGCATCGATATCGAGGCAGTGAATTTCTCCGTCGAGTATAAGGACCGGGTCTTCAGCAACTTCCTCGCGGAGTACCAGGCGGGCCGCACCCCCAATCCGGACGTGTTATGCAACGCCGAGATCAAGTTCAAGGCCTTCCTCGATCACGCGCTCCAGCTTGGTGCTGAACGGATCGCCACCGGTCACTACGCGCAGGTGCGGCAAGTTGACGGCCTGTTTCAACTGCTCAAGGCCGAGGACGGAACCAAGGACCAGAGTTATTTCCTCTACCGGCTCGATCAGGCACAGCTTTCGAAGACGCTGTTTCCGGTGGGGGCAATGTACAAACGCGACGTGCGCGTACTGGCGAAAAGACTCAGGCTGCCGAATCACGACAAGAAGGATTCGACCGGCATCTGTTTCATCGGCGAGAGGCCATTCCGCGAGTTTCTCAGCCGCTACCTGCCGACCCAACCCGGCGACATGGTGACCCCGGAGGGCAAGACCCTCGGCAGACATATCGGCCTGATGTACTACACGATCGGCCAGCGCCAGGGACTGGGAATCGGCGGGCGCAAGGATGGCGAATGCGAACCCTGGTACGTTGCCGCGAAAGACATGGCGGCAAACAGGCTGATCGTTGTGCAAGGCCACGACCATCCGGCATTGTTGGCAGATGCCCTGACGGCGACTGACCTGAACTGGATCAGCGGTTCCCAACCGCACTGTCACTGGGTTTACGGCGCCAAAACGCGCTACCGGCAGAAGGACGCCCCATGCGAAATCGAGCGCGTCGATCCGAAGCACTGCGAGATCAAGTTCGCGGAACCCCAGTGGGCAATCACGCCCGGGCAGTCCGTCGTCGTCTATGAATCGAAGGTGTGCCTCGGCGGAGGAATCATCGAAGGCGCGATTAGCGCAGGCAAGTGAACGCGGCCCACACTTCACACCGGACCGAAGGTTTCATTCGCCGTCGAGAACCTGGTGGATGGTCCGCCGCAGGAGCGGAATCAACTCGCCGGCGAACCAGGGGTTGCGCTTGAACCACATCTGATTGCGCGGGCTGGGGTGCGGCAGCGGAATGCAATAGGGCAGGTACTCGCGCCAGGCGCGCACCGTGTCGGTCAGCGTCGATTTGCGCCGACCGCCAAGGTAATACGCCTGCGCGTAGCTGCCGATGAGCAGTGCTAACCGCAGCTTCGGCAGATGTGCCAACAGTTGCGGATGCCAAAGCGGCGCGCACTCCGGCCGCGGCGGCAAGTCCCCGCCGGGACCCGTCCCCGGGTAACAGAACGCGGCCGGGATGATGGCGATTTGGCGCTGATCGTAGAAGCGCTCGCGCTCGAGTTGCAGCCAATCGCGCAACCTGTCTCCCGAAGGATCGTTCCATGGAATCCCGGTTTCGTGCACGCGGCGACCCGGCGCCTGACCCACGATCAGCAGTCGCGCGCTAACCGCGGCGCGCAGAACCGGCCGGGGGGCGAACGGCAGATGCGCTTCACATACACGGCAGGCACGCACCTTCTTCAGCAACGCGTTGAATTCGCGCCCGCTGTGCCTACCAGGGGCCGCTCTTGTGGGGGCCTTGCGGGTCACCGAAAGACGCCGGCTGCAATGCTCGTCGTGTTAAAATTATTCATACTGATTAGATACTTGGATGACTCACCCTACGCCTCTCACCGCCCTTTCCCCACTTGACGGCCGCTATCGCGACAAGGTGGCCGGGCTTGCCCGTTACTTCAGCGAATATGGTCTGATCCGCTACCGTGTATTTGTCGAGATCGAGTGGCTGAAGGCGTTGGCGGCCGCAAAGGGACTTCCCGAAATCGGGCCGCTTGCGTCCGAAACCAACGCGCAGTTCGACGAACTGGTAGCCAAATTCTCGGTCTCCGACGGCGAAGCCGTCAAATCCATCGAAGCCCGCACCAACCACGACGTCAAGGCCATCGAATACTGGCTGCGCGAAAAGCTTTCCAGCAGCCGGGAAATCGCCGGCATCACGCAGTTCATCCACTTTGCATGCACTTCCGAGGACGTCAACAACCTCTGTCACGCGCTCATGCTGAGGGACTCGCGGGCGCAGGTGTTCCTGCCCGCCATCGACGCGCTGATAGAAAAACTGGTCAACCTCGCACACGCCAATGCAGAGCTGCCCATGCTTTCGCGCACGCATGGCCAGCCGGCCACACCGAGCACGCTTGGCAAGGAACTGGCGAACGTCGCTCATCGTCTGCGCCGCCAACGCGATCGCGTCGCCGGCGTTGCACTCACCGCCAAGATTAACGGTGCCGTCGGCAATTACAATGCTCACCTCGCGGCCTACCCCGATTTCGACTGGGAGAAATTCTGCCGCACCTTCGTCGAGACTCTGGGCTTCGAGTTCAACGCCTACACCACCCAGATAGAGCCACACGACTGCATCGCAGAACTGATGGATGCCTATGCGGGGATCAACACCGTGCTGCTCGACCTCGACCGTGACATGTGGGGATACATATCCATCGGTTATTTCAGGCAGAGAATCAGGGATGGTGAAGTTGGATCGTCCACCATGCCGCACAAGGTGAACCCGATCGATTTCGAGAACTCGGAAGGCAATCTTGGACTGGCCAACGCCCTGCTCATCCATCTGGCTTCCAAGCTGCCCGTCTCGCGCTGGCAGCGCGACCTTACCGATTCGACAGTACTGCGCAACCTTGGCGTTGCGCTCGGTTACAGCCTGCTCGCCTATGACGGCTGTCTCAAGGGTTTGAACAAGCTCGAGCCGGACCCGAAACGCATCGGAGCGGATCTGGAGGCCAATTGGGAAGTGCTTGCCGAACCGATACAGACGGTCATGAAACGCTACGGAATCGAAGACGCCTACGAGCAGTTGAAGGCACTCACCCGCGGCAAAGAAGGCATTACCCGCGACTCCCTGCACCAGGTCATCCGCGCGGCTGCCATTCCCCAGGCCGAGAAAGAGCGCTTGCTCAAGCTCACACCCGCCACTTACACCGGTCTTGCCGCACAGCTGGCAAAGCGCATCTGAGGCTCCACGCTTACGACGCGCGACGCGCGCGCCAGAACTCAATGATCCCCGGCATGCTTGAAAGCACGATGATGCAGACTATGACGAGGGTAAGATTGTCTTTCACCAACGGCAGATTGCCGAAGTAGTAACCCGCGTAGGTCAGCGACACCACCCACAGTATCGCCCCGGTCACGTTGAATAGGAGAAAGTGCCTGTAGCTCATGGCGCCGATCCCGGCAACAAAGGGCGCGTAGGTACGGATAATCGGCACGAAGCGGGCGATGACGATGGTCTTGCCGCCATGCCTTTCGAAAAAAGCGTGGGTGCGTTCCAGATAGGCACGTTTGAAGAAGCGCGAATCCTCGAAGCGAAACACCCGTGGGCCGAGAAAACGGCCGACGGCATAGTTGACAGAATCGCCAATGACCGCCGCGAAAATCAGTACCAACACCAGCCCATGCACATGCAGTTCGCCGGCCGCCGCGATCGTCCCGGCCACGAACAGCAGCGAATCTCCCGGCAGGAAAGGCGTGACAACCAGCCCGGTCTCGAGGAAAACGATCAGAAACAGTACGGCATAGATCCAATTGCCGTAATTCTGCGCCAGCGCGCGCAAATGCTGATCGAGGTGAACAACCAGATCGAGGAAGCTTGCGATCAGATCCATTGCGGATCCATCCGATTAGACGACGGCTTCCTCTTTCTTCCTCTCGGGTTTGATGAAATCTTCGCGCGTCACGCCCAGCCACATCACCAGCGGGCTCGCCACCAGCACCGACGAGTAGATGCCAAACAGGATGCCAATGGTCAGCGCCAGAGCAAAGTAGTGCAGCGTTTCGCCGCCAAAAATCAGCATCGACGTCACCATCAACTGTGTACACCCGTGGGTGATGATGGTACGCGACATGGTGCGCGTAATCGCGTTGTTGATGATTTCCGGTGTTGTCGCCTTGCGCATCTTGCGAAAGTTCTCGCGGATGCGGTCAAAAACCACCACTGACTCGTTGACCGAATAGCCCAGCACGGCGAGTACCGCGGCCAGCACCGGCAGTGAAAATTCCCATTGGAAGAAGGCAAAAAACCCCAGAATGATGACCACGTCGTGCAGGTTCGCTATGATCGCGGAGACGCCGAATTTCCATTCGAACCGCAGCCACAGATAACAGACGATGCCGATGGACACGAGCAATAACGCCAACGCACCGTTCTCCACCAGTTCCTTGCCGACCTGCGATCCGACGAAATCCACCCGCCGCAGCTCCACCGTCGGATCGTCCTCGCGCAGCGCCTTGATGACACGCTCAGACAGTTGTGCGCCGGTTATGCCCTGCTTGGTCGGCAGCCGGATCAGGGCGGTCTGGGAACTGCCGAAACTCTGCACCGTGGCGTCGCTCAGGTCAATTCGGTTCAAGGTCTCGCGAATCTTCGAGACGTCGGCCGCGTGACCGTAGTTCACTTCCATCACCGTACCACCGGTAAACTCGACCCCGAGATGCAGGCCTTTGGACGCCAGAAAAAACACCGCCAGGATGAAGGTGATCAACGAAATCACGTTGAACACCAGCGCATGGCGCATGAACGGGATGTCTTTGCGGATGCGGAAGAATTCCATCTACTCGACCTCTGCGGGAAACCCTCGGCGGATGATTCTCAAGTGGCCGGCTGGCGCCTGTACCAATCGGTGTTGCCGATCGGCAGTTTCTCCAGCTTGCGGCGGGCACCGAACATAAGGTTGACGATGCCGCGGGAAACCACCACCGCGCTGAACATTGAAGTCATGATGCCAAGACAGTGCACCACGGCGAAGCCGCGCACCGGCCCGCTGCCGAACATGAACAGCGCAATGCCGGCAATCAGCGTGGTGATGTTCGAATCGAGAATCGTCGCCCAGGCGCGCTCATAGCCGGCTGATATCGCCGCCTGCGGCGTCGTGCCGTTGCGTAGTTCCTCCCTGATCCGCTCGTTGATCAGAACGTTGGAGTCGATGGCCATGCCCAGCGTCAACGCGATCGCCGCGATGCCCGGCAGCGTCAGCGTGGCCTGAAGCATGGACAACAGCGCGACCAACAGCATCAGGTTGGCTGCCAGCGCGAGTACCGAGATCACGCCGAATACGGCGTAATACGCGATCATAAAGATGGCGATCGCGGTAAAGCCGATCAGCGTCGAATCGAAGCCGCGCTTGATATTGTCGGCACCCAGGCTCGGGCCGACTGTGCGTTCCTCGACGATTTCCATCGGCGCTGCCAGCGCGCCGGCACGCAGCAGCAGCGCCACGTCGCGCGCCTCCGTCGTGGTCATTCTGCCGCTGATCTGAACGCGTCCGCCCGGAATCTCCGAACGGATCACCGGCGCCGTCACCACTTCTCCCTTGCCTTTTTCCACCAGCACCATTGCCATGCGCTTGCCTACGCTCTCGCGCGTAATCTGCTGGAAAATCGTTGCGCCGCGGCCGTCCAGATTGATGTGCACCGCCGGTTCGCCGGTCTGGTTGTCGAATCCCGGCTGTGCGTCCGAAATTCGATCTCCGGTGAGAATCACTTCGCGCTTGAGAAGATACGGCACCCCTTCGCGGTCGTATAGCAGTTCGGCTCCGAACGGCACCTGCCCGCCGATCGCCGCCTGCAACGAAGCGCTGTCGCTGTGCTCTTCGTCCACCATCCGCACTTCCAGGGTCGCGGTACGGCCGAGAATGTCCTTGGCCTTGGCGGTGTCTTGCACACCCGGCAGTTGCACTACCACCCGATCCATGCCCGCCTGCTGCACGATCGGCTCCGCCACGCCGAGTTCGTTGACGCGATTACGCAGGGTCGTGATGTTCTGCTGCACCGCGAAGTCCTGAATTCGTTTCCGCACTTCGGGTTTCAGGGAAATCGTGATCAGAAACTCCCTGCCGGAATCGTCGGGCATGAGCAGCAGATCCGGATTCTGGCGCTGGATTTCTGCGGCAGCCTTGTCGCGCGCTTCGGCATCGCGGAACCTGACCTGCACCGTCTGGCCTTCCCGCGAGATGCCGTTATAACGAATCTCCTTGGCGCGCAGCGTGGTACGGATATCCGCCGCGTAACGGTCCGCAGCCTTGGTCAGCGCGCCAGCCATGTCGACCTGCAGAAGAAAGTGCACGCCGCCGCGCAGATCGAGTCCCAGGTACATGGGCAGCGCATTTATCCGGGTGAGCCAGTGCGGCGAACTCGACAGCAGATTGAGCGCTACGACGTAGTTTTCGCCCAACGCATTCTGCAGAACATCCTTGGCCTTGAGTTGGGTGTCGGTGTTGCCCAGACGCACTTTGATGCTGTTTGCCTCGAGGAACACGCCGTCGGCAACAATGTTGGCCCCTCCCAGCGTCTGTTCCACGCGTGCGCGCAGCGCCTCGTCGACTTTTGCGGTGGACTTGCCGGATGAGATCTGCACCGCCGGCACTTCGCCGAAGAAGTTGGGCAGGGTGTAGAGAAAGCCAACGACCAGCGCGACGGCGATGATGATGTACTTCCAGAGCGGGAAGCGATTCATGTAGGTATCGTGAGGCGCGCAACGTCAGGCATGAGAATTCGCGGGATGTTGCCCCTCAGCCCTGACCGGCGGTCTTGATGGTTCCCTTGGGCAGCAGGGTGGTGATCGAGGGCTTCTGAACCTGGATTTCGACGTTCGGGGCAATTTCCACCAACACGAAGTTATCGCCGACCCTGGTAATCTTCCCGAGCGCGCCGCCTGCGGTGACCACTTCATCGCCCTTCTGCAATCCGCCAAGCATGGTGCGGTGCTCCTTGGCGCGCTTGGCCTGCGGGCGGATCAG
>JAXIOX010000308.1:0-3321 GCA_045403275.1 Burkholderiales bacterium
CCCGTCGGCCCACGCTGTTTGCGCGTCGCCCGTTACCTGCCACCCGTCACGTGCCGCTGTGGGTTCTTCACGCCTCACGCCTCCCGCCTCCCGCTTCACGAAACTGACATGCCCTTCATTCCCCACACCGAGGAAGACATCCGCGCCATGTGCGCGGCTGTCGGCGTCGCGACCATCGACCAACTATTCGACGAGATCCCACAAAGCCTCAAGAGCGACGGGCTGGCGGGCATCCCTGCAGGCATGAACGAAATGCAAGTCACGCGCCTGATGCATGAACGAGCGCGCCAGGACCAGCCGATGCTCAACTTCATCGGTGCCGGTGCCTACGAACATCACATTCCCGCCGCGGTCTGGCAGATTGCCACCCGCGGTGAGTTTTATTCCGCCTACACGCCGTATCAGGCGGAGGCGAGCCAGGGCACGCTGCAACTACTCTACGAGTACCAGAGCATGATAGCGTCGCTGACCGGGCTCGATGCCGCCAACGCCAGCCTCTACGACGGCGCTTCCGCGCTTGCCGAGGCGGTGCTGATGGCGGTGCGCCTGCACAAGTCGGCGCGGCGCGTGCTGATTCCCGCCGGCGTCAATCCGGCCTACCGGCGCGTCGTCGCCAGCATCGTTTCCAATCAGCGCATCGAACTGGTCGAAGTGCCATACTCCGCGACGGATGGCCGCGTATCCATTGAAACGCTGGAGTCACTGGGCAAGGCGAACTTCGCGGCGCTGGTGGTTGCGCAGCCGAACTTCTTCGGCGTGCTCGAAGCGGTGGATGCATTGACCGACTGGGCGCACGCCCGCGGCGCATTGACGGTTGCCTGCGTCAACCCGACTGCGCTGGCACTGCTGAAATCCCCCGGCGAGTGGGGCAGCCACGGCGCCGACATCGCGGTCGGAGAGGGCCAGCCGCTGGGCGTGCCGCTCGCCAACGGCGGACCGTACTTCGGTTTCATGGCGTGCAAGCAGGCGCTGGTGCGGCAGATGCCCGGCCGCATCGTCGGCGCTACGGTCGACGTCGAAGGACGGCGCGGATACACCCTGACGCTGCAGGCGCGCGAACAGCATATCCGCCGTTCCAAAGCCACCTCGAACATCTGCACCAATCAGGGCCTGGCAGTCACAGCCGCGACGATCTACCTGGCGATGCTCGGCGCCCAGGGGCTGAAGAACGTGGCTGCGCAATCGCATGCCAATTCCCGGTTGCTGCTGGAGAAGGTGACACGTATCCCCGGCGTGCAGCGGGTTTTCAGCGCGCCGGTTTTCCACGAGGCCGTGATCAGGCTGCCGCGGCCGGCCGATGAGGTGCTCGCGAACATGCGCGCCCGCGGTATCCTTGGCGGCCACGATGTTTCCCGCGATTACCCAGAACTCGGGGCAGCGCTGCTGGTCTGTGCCACCGAGACCAAGACTGAAGCCGATCTCGATGCCTACGTCGCGGCGCTTGCCGCGGCGACAGGCGGCTGACATTGAATTGCACAATTCACAATCAGGGTTTACTTGGGGAGAGTCAGATGGCAACCGTAACGCTCAAAGGCAATCCCGTCGTTGTGGCCGGCAAGCTGCCGAAGAAAGGCGACGCCGTGCCGGATTTCAGCCTGACCGGCAAAGACCTTGCCGAGATGTCGCTGAGAATCTACGCGGGGAAACGCAAAGTGCTGAATATTGTGCCGAGCCTGGACACGCCGACCTGCGCGCAGTCCACGCGGGTGTTCAACCAGAAGGCTTCGGGGATGAACAACACGGTGGTGCTGGTGATCTCGGCGGATCTGCCGTTCGCGATGTCGCGCTTCTGCAGCGCCGAGGGGCTCAACAACGTGGTGACGCTGTCCACATTTCGCGGCAGGGATTTTCACAGCATGTATGGCGTGGACATCGTCGACGGCCCGCTCAAGGGATTGACGGCACGGGCGGTGGTGGTGCTCGACGAGAACAACAAGGTGCTGCACTCCGAGCTGGTGCCGGAGATCACCAGCGAGCCGAATTACGACGCGGCGCTGGCGGCGCTGAAATAATGCGATAACGGACAACAGCCGGCCGCGCGCTTCTTTGCGCGTATGAACCGAGCCGGAATTGCCGATCCCGAACAGCATGCTCGTTTTCGATCAGTCCAGACGCGGGCGCCGCGCCCACGCCCAGGCGCCGCCGCCGGCAATCGTGGCGGGCCTGCCCGCGGAGTTGCTGCGAAGCGAATTGCCGCGGCTGCCGGAAGTATCCGAATTGGATGCTCTGCGCCACTACACCCGCCTGTCACAAAGAAACTTCTCCATCGACACCCATTTCTACCCGCTCGGTTCCTGCACCATGAAGTACAACCCGCGGTCATGCAATGCGCTGGCCATGTTGCCGGAATTCCTGTCGCGTCACCCGCTTGCGCCGCCGGAGACCGGCCAGGGCTATCTCGGTTGCATGCACGATTTGCAGGAGATCCTGCTGGAAGTGACTGGAATGGCGGGAATAAGCCTAGCGCCGATGGCTGGCGCGCAGGGCGAATTTGCCGGCGTCGCGATGATCCGCGCCTATCACCGCGCGCGCGGTGACGACGCCCGCAGCGAAATCATCGTTCCGGACGCCGCTCACGGTACCAACCCCGCCACCGCGACCATGTGCGGCTATGCGGTGACCGAAGTGCCGACCGACCACGAAGGCAACGTCGACCTCAACGCACTGGCCGCCGCGGTCGGGCCGCGGACGGCGGGACTGATGCTCACCAACCCTTCCACGCTGGGCGTATTCGAGCGCACCATAGAGAACATCCGTGACATCGTGCATGGCGCGGGCGGGTTGCTCTACTACGACGGTGCCAACCTGAACGCGATACTCGGCAAGGTGAAGCCCGGCGATATGGGGTTCGACGTGATCCACTTGAACCTGCACAAGACTTTCGCCACGCCGCATGGCGGCGGCGGTCCGGGAGCGGGGCCGGTGGGCGTCGCACGGCGGCTGTTGCCCTTCCTGCCGCTTCCGATCATTGCGAAAGACGGCGGGCGTTTCCGCTGGCTTTCGGAGGAGGATCGTCCGCAATCGATCGGCCGCATGTCTGCATTCGGCGGCAACGCCGGGGTGCTGCTGCGCGCCTACGTATATGCGCGCATGCTCGGGCGCGATGGCATGCGGAGGGTGGCGGAATTCGCGACGTTGAACGCCAATTACCTCATGGTTCAATTGCGCAAGGCCGGTTTGGATATCGAGAAAGATGTCGAATGGGTGCGCTGCGGCGTCTCGACTCACCTGCTCGTCGACGCGCTCAAAACCGGCAAGATTGAATGCGCGCCAATATCGAGCGTGCTGGTGGACTCGCTCAAAAAAGAGGGCTGCAACGTT
>JAXIOX010000105.1:0-3748 GCA_045403275.1 Burkholderiales bacterium
GTCTTCGCGGTAGGCCGGTGCGCGGCTGCCGCCCAGCGCCACCAACACATCGCCGAGGTACAAATCGACTTTGGCAACGTCGAGATCGTCGATGCCGGCGTAACCAATCGCCGCGAGTATGCGGCCGAGATTGGGATCTGAAGCGAAGAACGCCGTCTTTACCAGCGGCGAGTGGGCAATGGCGTAACCGACCTTGCGGCATTCGGTCTCGTTCATTCCGCCTTCGACGCATATGGTGATGAACTTGGTTGCGCCTTCGCCGTCGCGCACCAGCGCCTGCGCCAGAAAGCCCGCCACTTCGGTCACCGCATCGAGGAACAGCCTGAATTCCTGCGAGTCGGAACTGGCGATCTCCGGCGCGCCGGACCGGCCGGTGGCCGCCAGAATGAATGCATCGTTGGTGGAGGTGTCGCCATCGACAGTCACGCAGTTGAACGAGCGTTCCGCCGCGTAGGCGGTCGCCTGCTGCAGCAGCGTCTGGCCAACAGCTATATCAGTAGCCACGAAGCCCAACATGGTCGCCATGTTCGGCCGGATCATTCCCGAACCCTTGGCGATACCCGTTACGGTCACGCCATGGCCGCCGATGTCGATGCGCTTCGAGTACGCCTTCGGCACGGTGTCGGTGGTCATGATTGCCTGCGCCGCCGCCTCCCAGTTTGTCTCCGCGAGCGCGGCGACGCAGCGCGGCAGCCCGGCGGCGATGCGATCGACCGGAAGCGGCTCCATGATGACGCCGGTGGAAAACGGCAGCACTTGTTCCGGCGAGCAACCGAGCAGTGAGGCGACCTCGTTGCAGGTCTGCCTGGCACGCGCCAGACCGTCCTCGCCGGTACCGGCGTTGGCGCAGCCGGTATTGACGACCAGCGCCTGAATCGAGCCGGTCTGCAGATGCGCCTTCGCCACTGTGACCGGTGCGGCGCAGAAGCGGTTGCGGGTGAACACGCCGGCAACCCGCGTCCCCTTGGACAGGGTCATCAGCATCAGGTCCTTGCGATTGGCCTTGCGGATACCGGCTTCCGCGATGCCGAGGCGCACGCCCTTCACCGGCAGCAGTGTCGCAGGATCAGGAGCGCGCAGATTTACCGCCATTTGTCGGCTCCGGCCTGTCCGCTCTCGGTACTTGCCGGTGCGCCGCGCACAGTGGCTCCCTCGCGCATCCGCTTCGCTTAGCCGAGCTTGCCGTGGCACTGCTTGTACTTCTTGCCGGACCCGCACGGGCAGGGGTCGTTGCGCCCGACCTTCTGGCCGCTGCGGACGAACGGCTGGACTTTGGTTTCGGCGTTTGCCCTTTCGAGTGCCTCGTCGTGATCGGCATGCTGGTACTGCACGTTCTTGAGTTTGACCGGTTCCTTCTCGGCGACCGCCTGCGCCTCGTCGGCAGTTCCGACTCTCACGGTCATAAGGATGCGGGTGACCTCGGTACGCACGGTTTCGAGCATCAGCGAAACCAGCTCGAAGGCCTCGCGCTTGTACTCCTGCTTCGGATTCTTCTGCGCATAGCCGCGCAGATGGATGCCCTGGCGCAGGTGATCCAGCGCGGCGAGATGCTCGCGCCAGTGACTGTCCAGCCGGTCCAGCATGATCGAGCGCTCGAAAGCATGCACTTTCTCTACATCTGCGTTGCTGAATTTGTCCTGGTAAAGCTTGTTGGCGGCTGCGATGATGCGGGCGCGCAGACTTTCTTCGTCGAGGCTCTCGTCCTGCTTCAACCACTGCTGCAACGGCGGTTCCAGGCCCAGCTCACCGGCAAGCGTCCTTTCGAGGCCGGGAACGTCCCACTGCTCCTCGACGCTCTCCGGCGGAATATGCTGCGATATCAGCGATTCGACCGTGCCTTCGCGCATCGAGCGGATGGTTTCCGAGATGTCGGTCGCTTCGAGCAGTTCATTACGCTGCTGGTAGATAACCTTGCGCTGGTCGTTGGCTACGTCATCGTATTCCAGCAACTGCTTGCGGATGTCGAAGTTGCGCGCTTCGACCTTGCGCTGCGCGTTCTCGATCGCACGCGTCACCCAGGGATGCTCGATTGCCTCGCCGTCGGGCATCTTCAG
This sequence comes from Burkholderiales bacterium, assembly GCA_045403275.1. Taxonomy (GTDB): domain Bacteria; phylum Pseudomonadota; class Gammaproteobacteria; order Burkholderiales; family JACQAP01; genus JACQAP01. The sequence continues at coordinate 2,055 of JAXIOX010000105.1, forward strand.
CCGGTCCATGATCGCCGCCACCCGGTCCGAGGCAAAGATGCGCAGCAGCGGATCCTCGAGGGCGAGGTAGAAGCGGCTCGAGCCCGGGTCGCCCTGGCGCCCCGAGCGCCCGCGCAACTGGTTGTCGACTCGCCGCGACTCGTGCCGCTCGGTGCCGATGATGTGCAGGCCGCCGGCACCAACCACCTGCTGATGCAGCTTTTGCCAGCGGTCGCGCATCTCGGCGACGCGCTTTTCCTTTTCCTGATCCGGAAGGCTGGCGTCGTTGCGGACCTTGTTGATCTCGGGTTCGGGATTTCCCCCCAGCACGATGTCGGTTCCGCGGCCCGCCATATTGGTGGCGATGGTGACCATCTTGGGCCGCCCGGCCTGGGCGATGATTTCCGCTTCGCGCGTGTGCTGCTTGGCGTTCAGTACCTGGTGCGGCAGCTTGGCTTTTTCGAGTTGTGTGGCCAGCAGTTCCGAGTTCTCGATCGAAGTGGTGCCGACCAGAGCCGGCTGGCCGCGCTCGTAACAGTCTTTGATGTCGTTGATCACCGCCTGGTACTTCTCGCGCGCAGTCCGGTAGACCTGGTCCATGCGCTCTTCGCGGATCATCGGCATGTGGGTGGGGATGATCACCGTTTCCAGGCCGTAGATCTGCTGGAATTCATAGGCTTCCGTGTCGGCGGTACCGGTCATGCCCGCGAGTTTTTTGTACATGCGGAAATAATTCTGGTACGTGATCGAGGCGAGCGTCTGGTTCTCGCGCTGGATGCGCACGCCCTCCTTGGCTTCGATCGCCTGGTGCAGGCCATCGGACCAGCGCCGCCCGGGCGTCAATCGTCCGGTGAATTCATCGACGATGATGATCTCGTCGTTCTGCGCCACGTAGTGCTGGTCGCGATGGAACAGCGAGTGCGCCCGCAAGCCGGCGTACAGATGGTGCATGAGAGCGATGTTGGCGGCGTCGTACAGGCTGCCGTTCTCCGGCAGCATGCCGGCCTTGGTCAGCAGCTCTTCGGCGCGCTCGTGACCGGCCTCGGTCAACAGCACCTGATGCGCCTTTTCGTCCACGGTGAAGTCACCGGGGCCGTTCTCTTCCTTGACCCGGGTGAGCTTGGGAACGATCTCGTTCATCCGGTAATACAGGTCGGTGCTGTCGTCCGCCTGGCCGGAAATTATGAGCGGCGTTCTTGCCTCATCGATCAGGATCGAGTCGACCTCGTCGACGATCGCATAGGTCAGGCCCCGCTGCACCCGCTCGCTGGGCTGGAACACCATGTTATCGCGCAGATAGTCGAAGCCGAATTCGCTGTTGGTGCCATAGACTATGTCCGCGGCATAGGCCTGCTGCTTCAGCTCGTGCTCCATCTGCGACAAGTTGACGCCGACGCTCAAGCCCAGGAACCGGTACACGCGCCCCATCCACTCGGCATCGCGATTGGCCAGGTAGTCGTTGACCGTGACTATGTGGACGCCGCGGCCCGAGAGCGCGTTGAGATAGGCCGGCAGGGTTGCCACCAGCGTCTTGCCTTCGCCGGTGCGCATCTCTGCGATCTTGCCGTTGTGACGCGCGATGCCTCCGAGCAACTGCACGTCGAAGTGGCGCATGTTGAGCACGCGCCGGCTGGCTTCGCGAACGGTCGCAAATACTTCGACGAGGAGATCGTCGAGCGTTTCGCCCTTGTGGACGCGTTGCTTGAATACCTCGG
>JAXIOX010000159.1:0-4952 GCA_045403275.1 Burkholderiales bacterium
CTTTGCGTCTTTGCGCCTTTGCGTCGAGGTTTTTTCTCTTAAAGTGATTTCGTTCATCGTCCGTCAGTCCATCCGTTATCCCGGCGTGATCGTCGCGCTGGCGCTGACCATCGTCGCCTACGGACTGTTCACACTGTCGCGCGCGCACCTGGACGTGTTCCCCGAATTTTCGCCGGCGCAAGTAGTCATTCAGTCCGAAGCGCCGGGCCTGTCGACCGAGCTGGTCGAGACCCAGGTCTCGCAGCCGATCGAGAACGCGTTGTCCGGCGCGTCCGGGCTGGAAAGCCTGCGCTCCCAGTCGATCCCCGGATTGTCCGTGGTGCACGTGTTCTTCCGGGACGGTTCGGATGTCTACCTCAACCGGCAGGTGGTCGGCGAGCGCCTTGCCTCGCTCACCGCCCAGTTGCCGAAAGCGGTCGTGCCGACGATGACGCCACTCACCTCGTCCGCCAGTACCGTGCTCGGCATCGGCATGACCTCGGAGCGGCGCAACCTGATGGAGCTGCGCACGCTGGTGGACTGGACCATCCGGCCGCATCTGCTGGCGGTGCGCGGTGTTGCGGAAGTCAACGTGTTCGGCGGTGACGTGCTGCAATGGCAGATCCAGGTCGATCCGGGCCAGTTGCGGCGATATGGCCTGGCGTTGGCAGACGTGGTCGCGGCAGCGCGCACGGCTACGGGCGTTGCCGGCACAGGTTTCATAAAGACGCCGAACCAGCACATCATGGTGCGGACCGATGCTCAGCCCGATGCATTGTCGGACGTCACCCGCACTGTCCTGGCCTATCGCGACGGGCGCGCGATCCGAATCGGCGACGTGGCGCAGGTTGCCGAGGGTGCGGCGCCCTCGATCGGCGCCGCCGCGATCGACGGCACGCCCGGGGTGTTCCTGATGATCCAGGGCCAGCTCGGCGCCAACACCCATGCGGTCACACGGGATCTGGAGGCGGCGCTGGCGGAACTGAAACCGCTGCTGGACGCCGAGCAGGTGCTGTTGCATCCGAATCTATTCCGGCCCGCCAATTTCATCGAAACCGCGGTGCGCAACGTGCAGCGCGACATCATCATCGGCTCGACTCTGGTAATCGTGGTGTTGTTCCTGTTCCTGTTCAACAGCCGCACCGCCTTCATCTGCGCCACTGCGATCCCGGTTTCGCTGCTCACTGCGGTGCTGGTGCTCGACTATTTCGGCATCGGCCTCAACATCATGGTAATGGGCGGTTTGGCCATCGCCCTGGGTGAAGTGGTAGATGATGCCATCATCGACACCGAGAACATCTTCCGGCGACTGCGCCTGAACCGCACGGCCTCGAATCCGCGGCCGGTGTGGGAAGTGGTGCTTGGCGCCTCGGTGGAAGTGCGCAGTTCCGTGGTTTACGCCACGTTCATCGTGGCGCTGGTATTCGTGCCCTTGCTCACGCTGGGCGGAGTCGCCGGTAAGCTGTTCGCCCCGCTCGGGCTGGCATATATCCTCTCGATCCTCGCCTCGCTGGTGGTGGCGGTGACGCTCACCCCCGCTCTGTGCTATCTGCTGCTGGCGCGCACCGAACTCAAATCCGACGACCCGCCGTTCGTGAAATGGCTCAAGCCGCGCTATCTCGGCGTCCTGCGGCATATTGAGCGCTACCCCGGCCGGGTGATCGGCGTCACCGGCGTGGTGATCGTGCTCGGCATCGGCATGCTGCCGCTGTTCTCGGGAGAGTTCATCCCGGCGTTGCGCGAAGGCCATTACATCATGCACATGTCCGCGGTGCCGGGCACTTCGGAAGCGGAGTCGCTGCGCATCGGTAAAAAAGTGTCGCAGGCGATCCGCTCGATTGAAGGCGTGCAGTCGGTGGCGCAGTGGGTCGGCCGTTCGAAGAACGGCGCCGACACCTTCGGCACCCACTACAGCGAGTTTGAAATCGAAATCGGCGCGCTGCCGGGCGAGGACCAGGCGCGCATCCTGCGCGAAATCCGCGCGACGCTTTCCGGCGAACGCGGCGGCGCCTTCCCGGGCGTGACCTTCGCTGTCAACACGTTTCTTACCGAGCGCATCGAGGAAACCATCACCGGATATGCCGCGCCATTCGTGGTGAATCTTTATGGTGCTTCGCTGGATTCTCTGGACCGGGACGCGCTGGCAATTGCCACTGCGCTGGCGTCGGTGCCGGGTGCGCGCGACGTGGAGATCCAGGCGCCGCCAGGCACGCCGCAGTTGTCGGTGCGGCTGCATCACGAGCGCGTTGCCGCGCTGGGATTGCAGCCGCTGACCGTGCTGGAAGCAGTGCAAGCCGCGTACGAAGGCGCGCGAGTCGCGCAGATCTATCGAGGCAACCAGGTGGTGGACCTGGTGGTGATACTGGATCCGCAGCATCGCAACCGCATCAACGAAGTCGGTGCGCTGCCCTTGCGCAATCCGGACGGGCGCCTGCTCAGGCTTGCGGACGTGGCCACAATCGAAATGACCGGCGGGCGCTACAAGGTGCTGCACTCAGGGGGGCGCCGAATCCAGACCGTGACCGCCAATGTTGTAGGCCGGGACATCGCGGAGTTCGAACGCGATTCACGCGCGCATATCGAATCGCAGGTGAAACTGGCGCGGGGCAATTACACGGCGTATGCCGGCACCGCCCAGGCACAGGCGCAGGCCCGGTCCGACCTGATCGTGCATTCCGGGCTCGCCGGCGTGGGCATTTTTCTGCTGCTTTACATCGCTTTCAACAATCTGCACAACCTGGTGCTCACTTTCGTCAATCTGCCATTTGCACTCATCGGCGGGGTGATCGCGGTGTTTGCCGGCGGCGGCTGGATGTCGTTGGGCTCGCTGGTGGGGTTCGTCACGCTGTTCGGCATCACGCTTCGCAACTCGATCATGCTGGTGTCGCACTACCAGCACCTGGTCGAGGTCGAGCGGCTGTCGTGGGACTTGGAAACCGCCATGCGCGGCGCCGGCGGGCGCCTGCCCTCGATCCTGATGACCGCGCTGGTCACCGCGCTGGGACTGATGCCGCTGGCTCTGGGCAGCGGGGAACCTGGAAGGGAAATCGAGGGCCCAATGGCGACCATCATCGTCGGCGGGCTGGCCACATCGACCCTCTTGAATCTGCTGGTCCTGCCCACCATCTTGCTTCATTTCGGCAGGTTCACGGCGCGCGAAGATGCGAATCAGCGCTGATCGGCGCTTCCCTGACGAAGCGGATAGACTGGCGGGCAAGGAGCACCTAATTCATGGCCACAATTGCATTGACCAAAGACAACTTCGAACAGGTGGTGACCGGCAACGAGACGGTAATCGTGGACTTCTGGGCGCCGTGGTGCGGCCCATGCCGCGCCTTTGCTCCGACTTTCGAGGCCACCTCCGAGAAATACCCCGGCATCGTGTTCGCCAAGGTGAATACAGAGAACGAGCCCGAGCTCGCCGGGCGTTTCGACATACGCTCGATACCGACATTGATGGTGTTCCGCGAGAAAGTGATGCTGTTTTCGCAGCCCGGCGCGCTGCCCGCTTCGGCGCTGGAAACGGTCATCAAGAAGGTGCAGGAACTCGATATGGCGGAAGTGCACCGGGAAATTGCCGCCGGCGAGGCCGCTGAGGCAGGTATTCCCGCGGCCTGACTGCGGTGCGGCGATGCCGGCCCGCGGGTCGCGGTCAAGGCGAGGGGTAAGTCCCCGCTTCACCAAGTACGTACTGCTGCACCCGTTTGTCGCGCAGGCGCTCGAGGAACCATTTTAGCGCCTTGCCGGTCTGGCGCGGGTGCCAGGCCAGATACACGTTGGCCAGAGTCTTCGTTCCCTCCAATTGTTTTCTTACCAGCCGCCCGGCGGCAATGTGCGGGGCGGCCCAGGCAAGCGGCAGGTAGCCTGCGCCCAGACCGGCGATGTGCGCGGCCATCTTCGCACGCATGGTGGGAACGGTCAGCGCGTCCTGCCCGTCCAGCAATCCCGAGGTGCGCGGCGGGAGGTTGCGTGAGGTATCGGCCACGGACACCGCGCGGAACCGCATGATGTCCTGCGACGATAGCGGCTCGGACGCTGTCGCGAGCGGGTGGTCGGGCGCGGCAACGAAGACGAACTCGAACTGCCCCATCGGTTCCACCGACAGCGACCCTTCGGGCGGTGCTTCCCCGGGCGCGCCGATCACCAGGTCGGTGCGCCCGGTCATCAGCGCATCCCAGCAACCGCCGAGAATCTCGGCGGTGAGTTTGATGCGCGTACCTGAACCTTCCCGGTAAAAATCTTTCAATAGAGGGAACAGGCGTTCGGTCGGGATGATGTCGTCCACTGCGATTCGCAGTTCGGTCTCCCAGCCGGTGGCCACCCGCTTGACCCGGCATTCCAGATCCGTGGCGGTGCGCAGCAGATGACGGCCCTCGCGCAGCAATTCCTCTCCTGCTTCCGTCAGCTTGGCGCGGTGGCCGGTGCGGTCGAACAGCTTCACCTCCAGATCCTGCTCGAGTTTCTGGATGGTGTAGGTGATCGCCGAGGGAACGCGATGCAGTTCGTCCCCGGCCGCGGCGAAGCTGCCGTTGCGTGCGATCGAGTCCAGGACCAGCAGGGCGTCGAGCGAGATTCTCATGGTGAGGGCAAGAAAACTCGGTTATGATGTTGCGAAATAAATGACCCGCCGGTCAGCAACATTGAATTCGTCAGCGGGTACCCCGTTTTCAAGACAGCCGCTCAGCGGCCAATTGCCAGCGAGGATTCCCCGCTGGCCATATTTTTTCTTCACCGGTCGAAGGCGGCCGTTTGGCGCCATCGACCAGAGTTTAGAGGTAAGCAAGTGCATACGCCGATCATCCGTAATGTAGCCATTCTCACGGCGCTGGTCACCGCAGCGCTGACCGCTGCCGGTTGCGGTTCCAAGAACGACACCAGCGCGGGTCAGAAAACCGATGCCGCCAAATCTGCCGCGCAGCCGGCCGCACAGGCCGCAAAGCCGATGGGCGTGCCGGTACAGGCGGTGCCGGTGA
>JAXIOX010000205.1:0-3823 GCA_045403275.1 Burkholderiales bacterium
GGTTTCAATTTCGCCACCGCCTTGACTGCATAAGCCGATTTTCGCCGTTACGACATTCACGATAGTCACGACCGTCACGGTATTCACGGCTCTCTTGGCAATTCGCTTTCGTGCCAGCGGCGCAGGGATATTCTGGCCAGCGCCGTGACCAGCAGGAACAGCGCAATGCCGGTCAGCGTGATCAGGATCAGCGCCGCAAACAGGCGGGGAATGTTGAGTTGCAGGCCCGCCTGCAGGATCTGGTAGGCGAGACCGGACTGCGTGCCGCCAGTACCGGCGACGAACTCCGCGACCACCGCGCCGATCAGCGCCAGCGCAGCGGCCACCCGCAGTCCGGCAAAGAAATAAGGCGCCGCGCTGGGTATGCGTAGCCGGATCAACGTCTGCATGCGCGAAGCGCCATATATGCGAAACAAGTCGAGCAGCCCCGGGTCCACGCTGCGCAGGCCGATCGTCGTATTGGTGATGACCGGAAAAATGCACGCGACCGTGGCGCAAATCACCAGCGCAGTGCGCGGCTCGTCCGCCCAGATGATGATCAGTGGCGCGATCGCCACCAGCGGCGTGACCTGCAGGATCACCGCATAGGGCAACAGGCTTGCCTCGATCAACCGGCTTTGCACGAACAGGATCGAAAGCGCCACGCCGAGCACGACGGCAAGTGCCAGCGCTGCGCCGGTGACCTGCAGCGTGACCAGCAGCGAGCCGGACAATAATCCCCAATCCCTCACCAGAGTCTTCATCACCAGGAAAGGGGATGGCACGATGTAGGGGGGCACGTCGTTTGCCACCACCAGCGCATGCCAGATGAGGATAAACGCAATGCCGACCGCGATCGGTGCGCCGACCTGCAGCCACTTCCTGTCCCTCATGCGGGCGCCTCTTGCATGGCGGCGGCCAGCATGCCGGAAAGCCCGGCGCTCAGACGCGCGAATTTCTCCGCGGTGCGGAAGGCGTCGTGGCGCGGCTGTGGCTCGTCGATTGCAATTTCCTCGAAAATCCGGCCCGGGCGGGCGGACATTACCAGCACCCGCGATGACAGGAATACCGCCTCGTAGATGCTGTGGGTGACGAACAGCACGGTGAGCTTCTCGCGGGCACACAGTTCGGACAGGTCCCGGTCGAGACGGTTGCGGGTGATTTCGTCGAGCGCGCCGAAGGGCTCGTCCATCAGCAGCAGCCGCGGGCCGGTCACCAGTGCCCGCGCGATCGAGGCACGCATCTGCATGCCGCCGGAAAGTTCGCGCGGATAGAAACGCGCGAAATCGTTCAGGCCCACCAGTTCCAGCGCGTGGCGTACCTCGTCCCGCGCTTGGGCGGGCTCCACGCCGGAGAGGTCGAGCGGCAGGCGGACATTGCGCTCCACGCTCGCCCAGGGCATCAGCGTCGGGTTCTGGAATACGAAAGCGAGTCCGGTCGACTGGGCTTCGGGAGAGAGTCCGATGCGGCCCGCGCTTAGCTGCACTAGTCCGGCGATCAATCTCAACAATGTGCTCTTGCCGCAACCGGAAGGGCCGACCAGCGTGACGATTTCGCCTTCGCGCACTGCAAGGTCGATCGGTTCGAGGGCGCGCACGCCGTTGGCGAAGACTTTCTCCGCGGCGCGCACTTCGACGGCGATGGTTTGGGCACTCATTGCCTGCGTCTCGCGCGGGAACAGAAGAGGCCGGCGGCTTTTCCGTCAGGCAGTCTGCATGCTGCGCTTGATTGCCGTGCCACCCACGCCCAGGGCCGCGAACAACGCCAGAACCTGGAACAGGCCGATGCCGATGAACACCCACGAGGGATGCTGCCAATCCATCAGCAGGCCGAAAAGCGTCGGCGCGATCGACAACCCTATGTCCAGCCCTGAGTACACCACGCCGTAAACCCGGCCGGTGGCGTTCTTCGGCGCAGCCGCGCGCACCAGCAGATCCCGGGAAGGGCCGACAATGCCGGAGCCGAAGCCGATCAATCCCAGCAGCACGATAACGCTGGCGGCGGGTGAAATTCCGGTTGCCACCAGCACCGCGATCGCGCCTGAGGCCGCGAAGCCCGCCGCAACGACCTTTTCGTGATGCGCGGTCTTGGCCGCCAGAAAGCCGCCGACCACGATGCCGCCGGCGCTTGCCAGCATGTACGCGGTGATGCACGCGGTGGCAAGCGCGAAGGGAATCTCGTAAATGTCGCGCAGCGCCGCCGGCGCAAAACTCTGGATTCCGCCGAACGAAAACGACGAAATCAGAAAAAAGGCGAAGCACATCCATACCGGAGCCGACATGAAGCCGAGAATGTTGCCGCCGGCGCGACTCGAAGGTTTCACCACCGCATGCTGCACCTCGCGCGGATCGAGCAAGTCACGCAAGATGGCCAGCGCCGCAAGCACCGCAAATGCCAGCGCGGCGGCGGCCAGCAGCGCCACCCGCCAGCCGGAGATCGTTGCGATTCCGGCCAGAAACACCGGCGCCAACGCCCAGCCAAGCGTTCCCGCCAGTCCGTGCACGCTGAACGCATGTCCGAGCCGCGGCACGCTCACGCGCCTGTTGAGCAGCGTGAAATCGGCGGGATGAAACACGCTGTTGCCCAGGCCGGCAACGCCGGCGAACAGGATCAGCATCGGGTAGTTCTGGCTGGTCGCCAGTCCGAGCGCGGCGAGGCCGAGCAGGGCAATGCCGCCCAGCAGCACCGGCAGTGCACCGAAGCGGTCAACCACGAAACCGGCGAGAGCCTGGCCCACCCCCGATACGATGAAGAACACGGTCATGAGCAGCCCGAGCTCGGCATAGCTCAGGACGAACGCATCCTTGAGCCAGGGAAACAGGGACGCGAGCGCGAGGTGGAAGAAGTGCGAAGTGCCGTGGGCGAGCCCGACCAGCCCAATCACCTGGGCGTCGCGGCGAAAAGAGTCAACGGTCGCAGCGGTCATGATGCGGGGCAGAATAAACAAGCACGCACCATAGCGTAACCATGATCCCGAGGCAAACGCCCGGGGAGCCCGGACGCGCCTGGCCGCAGAACGGTTAAAATCACGGGACAATCCAGCGAAACCATCGCACCGCATGAGTGCGCCGCATGACCGGAGGAGACCATGGCTACTGCTGTGCTGACGCCGAAGCAGGCCGCGTTCCGCGACGAATACAAACGCAACATCGCTTCCTGGTATAACGGCTGGGGGCACCTGCTGTCCATCTTCGTACCCGGCATCGCCGTGGTCTGGTACTGCGCAGCGCAAGTCGAGAACCCGACGATCTGGGAGTTGCTGTTCGTGATCCCGGTTCTGGTGTTCTACAATTTCAACGAGTGGTGGCTGCACAGGAATGCGATGCAACGGCCGATCAAGGGCCTCGGCGGCATCCTCATGCCGGTCTACCACCGCCACACCCACCAGCACCATCAGTACTTCACCGCGCAGGTAATGACCTACGACACCAACCGCGAATGGCGCATCGTGCTGTTCCCCCCGTACGCGCTGCTGGTGTTCATGCTGCTGACGCTGCCGGCGGCAATCGTCCTCGGCTACCTGTGGTCGGCGAATGCGGGTTACGTCCTGATGATGCTCACGCCGATCTACTATCTGAACTACGAGACCTTCCATCTGTGCTGCCACGTGCACGACAACTGGTTCGTGCGCAACTGTCCGCTGGTGAACACCATCCGCCGGCACCACGCCGCGCATCACAGCCAGCCGATCATGATGGAGCGCAATATGAACCTGACTTACCCGGTTGCCGACTGGTATATGGGCACCAGCGATCTCGACCGCGGACTGCTCGGCCATTTGTTCAACGGTTACAGCACCCGGTATGTGAAAAAGGAGTTTCTCGACGACCAGGGCGCCGAGCTC
>JAXIOX010000111.1:0-2311 GCA_045403275.1 Burkholderiales bacterium
CTTCCGATCTCCCGGCCAACCAAGAAAAACAGTGCGAGGTGCCGAAAACTGGTGCTCAGTGCGAATGCCGGGTGCTTGGGAACACCGGAAGCGGAGGAGCGAGGGCCGAGGTTCGAGGGCCGAGGTGCGAGTAGCTGGCCAAAGGCCAGCGTTAAGAGCGTTCAACGCAAAGGCCGCAAAGGTACGCAAGGGAAAACCAGGAACGAGTTTTGGCCTTTCGAAATTCACGGCATTCACGTTATTCACGGCATTCACGGCATTCACGTTATTCACGACATTCACGACATTCACGACATTCACGTCATTAGCTCCGGCGTAACGTTGGCTTCGCAAACATTAGCCTTCACTGCAACAAGCCCCCAAAGCGGGCGTGTTGTCACGACATTCACGTTATTCACGGCCCTGCAGGCAAGTCACTTCTTCGGCAGAGACGCGGCGTAATTTGTACCCAAGCGCAGCCATTTCGCCAGCGCTGGTTCGTCCGCGAGTCCGGCGGGTTCGACCAGGATCCACCCTTTCATCGGGCGGCCGCTCAGGTCGAAGATGCGGGTGTGTGGCGTGCCCAGTGCGGCGTCGGTTTGGGCTGGGCTTAGGCGTACGATCAACTCGCGCCGGTGCACGCCACAGCACATGTTGCCGTTGAGCAGAAACGCGAGGCCTCCAAACATTCTTTGTTCGGTCAGTCTCTTGTGCACTTCTAAATGCTTGCGAATACGTTGAGCAAGCTCCTCGTCGAAAGCCATCGCGTGCGAGCCTACTTGGTCGGCGGCAGCGTCGCCTTGAAACTGTCGCGCTCGGCGATTGCCGAATGCGCGCGGCGCACGGCCGCGAACGGCGCCAGGACTTCCTTGCCCTCCGGCATGTTCTGCACGTAGAACACGATCGGTGCAATCAGCAGGTCAGCGATCGTCGGCCGGTCGCCCACGAGAAAATTGCGGCCGTCGTACGCCGCCTCGAGCATGCCGAAGTGTCTGGCCATGTCGGTGCGCGCGGCGCCGATGACCGCCTGGTCGGGCTTGCCGTCCGCACCCTTGGGAAAGATGTATTGCAGCACGTAGCGAACGCTCATCGAATCGTAGAAGTAGCAGTGCACGCAGCTGATCCACTGCTCGGCGCGGGCGCGCTCCGCGGGCGTCTCCGGCATCAGCCTCGGCCCCGGGAAAGCCTCGTCCACGTAGCGCATGATCGCGCTGGTCTCGAAAAGCTGCAGCTTGCCGGAGCGGAACGCCGGAATCTTGCCGAGAGGATGGATCGCCTTCACCGGATCGCTGTGCGGAGGCTGTGGTTCGAGCGCATAAGCGATGCCTTTTTCGGCGAATGCCATGCGCGCGCTGCGCACGTGTGTGCTGCGCGGATCGCCGATTATCGTGGGCCGCGCCTCGACGGACTGCGGCTTGCCCGCAAGCATCGCGGTCAGGCATACCAGGCTTGAGGTCCAGCCGCCGTTGTGCGCATCGCGCGCCTCGACCGTGGCGAATCCGGAATGTACCAGCGTCATTTCCGTGGTTCCGCCCTTGTCCTTGAAAGCCAGCGTCACCAACGACTCCGGGCCGACACCGGCGCCGTCGAGCCAGGCCCAGGTGAACACCAGTTTTTCCGGCCGGCTCACTTCACGGAACTGCCCGGTTATGACGTGCACCGATCCTTCCGGCGAATGCATTTCGATGCGGTACTTGCCGCCCGGCTTTGGGTCGATCGCCACGCTCGGGACGGTGAAGCCCTCGGGTCCGTACCACGCCTGGATCGCGTCCTTCCTGGTGAAAGCATCGAACACGCGCTCGCGCGAATCATTGAACGTACGGGTAATCGTCAGTTTTTCGCCGCTCATTTTTTCCTCCCCTTCGGTTTGGTCTTCTCCAGATATTCCGCAATGCGGTCGAGCCGGCCTTCCCAGAAACGGCGGAAGAACTCGATCCATTCCGATGCCTCCTGCAGCGGTTCGGCATTCAGGCTGCACATCCGCCATTGGGCATCCACGCGCCGCTCGATCAGGCGCGCGCCCTCGAGCACGCGCAAATGGCGCGATACGGCGGGCAGCGAGATATCGAACGGTTCGGCAAGTTCGCCGACGTTCGCCTCGCCCTTGGCAAGACGGGCGAGGATCGCGCGGCGGGTCGGGTCCGCAAGAGCGGCGAACGTATCGGTCAACTGGTCCATGTGTTTTACTTTAGTATTTGGTTATTTAACTGTCAAGTTAAATACAGGACAAAGTGGCGACAGCCGCAGTCGGGCCGGGAACGCGCCGCGCTAAACTGGCGTCCGTGTCCGACACCCAGCGCAAGATCATTCACCTCGACATGGACGCGTTCTA
>JAXIOX010000182.1:0-9669 GCA_045403275.1 Burkholderiales bacterium
TAACACCATTTTGGTTTTTCCTGTTTTGTTTTTGTCCACCGCTGCGGCAGCGGCCTCCGCGTTTAGAGCCGTTCTTTTAAGACGCCCGCTTGCGCTGCTGCGCGGTAGGGCCTAGCTTAGCGGCTATGGCCGAAGAAAAACCAACCACCCCCGCATCCGCCGATACAACGGAATTCGCGCGCACGCTCGCTGAAATCGCGCTGCGCAGCAATCATCTCTTCAAGAAGCACCTCGCCGGACAGTCCAGGGAGTCCGGCGAGGAACCGGTGGACGAGCTCGGTGTCGGCAAGGCATTCACGGATCTGGCTGCGAAGTTGATGACGGATCCGTTCAAGCTCGCCGAGGCCGGGATGCGCGTGTGGCAGGACTACTTCATGCTGTGGCAAAACACCATGAAGAGGGCCATGGGCGAAGATTCGGCGCCGGTCGCGGAGGCTGCCGGGTCCGACAACCGCTTCCGCAGCGAGCTTTGGCAGAACAATCTGGTATTCGATTTCATCAAGCAGTCCTACCTGATAGCCGCGCAGAACATCCAGAAAACGGTCTCTGAAGTCTCTGGCCTCGACGCGCAGACCGCGCGCAAGGTGAAGTTCTTTACCCGCCAGTATGTCGACGCGCTGGCCCCGACCAATTTCGTGATGACCAATCCCGAAGTGCTGAAGACCACGGTGGAGACCGGGGGAAAGAACCTGCTCGACGGACTCAACCATCTGCTCCACGACCTCGAACGCGGCCACGGCAAGCTGGCGATCAGCATGACCGACTACAAGGCGTTCAAGATGGGCGAGAACGTCGCCACGACGCCGGGAAAGGTCGTCTACCAGAACGAACTGATGCAGCTGATCCAGTATCAGCCGACCACGATGGAGGCTTACAAGACGCCGCTGCTGATCATTCCGCCGTGGATCAACAAGTACTACATCCTCGACCTGCGGCAGAAGAACTCCTTCATCAAGTGGGCGGTGGACCAGGGCATCACCGTTTTCGTGGTTTCCTGGGTCAATCCCGGCAAGGAGCTCGCCAACAAGGATTTCGAGGACTACATGCTGGAAGGTCCCCTGGCGGCACTGGATTCCGTGGCGAAGGCGACCGACGAGCGTGAAGTCAACATGATCGGCTACTGCCTGGGCGGGACTCTCACCGCATCGGCGCTCGCCTGGATGGCGGCACAGGGGCAGTCGCGGGTGAAAAGCGTGACCTTCTTCACCGCGCTCCTGGACTTCTCCGAACCCGGCGAACTCGGCGTGTTTGTGGACGAAGGCGTGCTCGCCAACCTGGAAAAGAAGATGGAGAGCCGCGGTTATCTCGAAGGCGCGGAAATGGCCGGCACCTTCAACATGTTGCGCGCCAACGACCTGATCTGGTCGTTCGTGGTAAACAACTATCTGCTCGGCAAGGACCCGTTCCCGTTCGACCTGTTGTACTGGAACTCGGATTCCACCCGCATGCCGGCGAAGATGCACACCTTCTACCTGCGCAACATGTACATCAGGAACAAGTTGCGCGAACCCGGCGGAATCACGCTTGCTGGCGTGCCGATCGACCTGTCCAAGGTCGACATACCAACGTATTTCATCTCCACGGTCGAGGACCACATCGCACCGTGGAAGTGCACTTATCTCGGCGCCCGGTTGCTCAACGGTCCCGTCCGCTTCGTGCTTGGCGGCTCGGGCCACATCGCCGGCATCGTCAATCCGCCGGCGGCGAACAAGTACTGGTATTGGACCAACGAGAAGCTGCGCGACAGCGCCGACGAATGGCTCTCGACCGCGGAGAAGCACGAAGGTTCGTGGTGGACCGACTGGGGCAACTGGCTGGCCGGATTCGGCGGCGACAAGGTTCCCGCCCGCGTTCCCGGGGCAGGCGGGCTGAAAGTCATCGAGGACGCGCCGGGCAGTTACGCGAGCTTCAGGCTCGACACAGAACCGGAGAAAAAGCCGGCGAAACCGGCCAAAGCGGCCAAGTCAAAGAAGATGAGCTGAATCGTATTCAACTAGTTCAGCAGTCGCCAGCCATGACGCTGCTGCCGGTCTTTGGATCCATGAAGTAGGTGCAGTTGCCGTCGCTGCCCATGTGTCCGCCGGGCCCACTGTGGATCCAGTGACGTCCGCCGCGCGAAGCCGCCAGCGCGCGCAAGTCGAAAAACGGCGGGCCACCTTCGATCCCGCCCACTCCGAAAGCGTTCACCCAGTACCGCCCGGGCACGACGCTGCCGGCAAGCTGCACGAGGTAGGACACTTCTGCAGGATGCAGCTCGCGCCCGTTAAAGAAGACACCGGTGCCGCCGCCGGATGCATTCGAGTGCAGGGTTCCGCCGAGCTTGAGCCCCGGCTGAATCTGATTGACCGCCGGGCCGCGCTCGACCCCCCACAAGCCTGACACCGGATCGTACCAATAGCGTCCCGCGGCGATCGGCACACCATAGGTGCGCTCCAGCGCTGCAACGGTCTCGGCTGCCAACTTTTCGCCGTTCACCACGACCAGCTTCTGGGCGGCGGCACTCGTCGGCAACAGAAACAGTGTTGCAGCGATCACCAGCAACAACACCCGCTGCCGCGCACGGCGCGCGAAAACAAACGTAACCATACGAGCACCCCCTTGGTGGACGCCATCCGGTGCCCGTTTGGCAGGCACGCCGGCATTGATGACAGATGGCGCACGGTAGTCGGTTGTTGCCGGTCCCGGTTGCGTCAACGATGACGGATTGCGGGAAATCGGTATGCCGGTGACCTTCATTGAAGTCTAGTACCAAGCCTCCGTGTTTCAAGGAAAACATCGTGGTCGTCGTGAAGTGAAACTACGGGCCACGCCACCACGGGACGACTGATTGTCCTTCCGATGTTCGTTTCGATGGCGATTCGCCGTGTTGCGCGTACCAAGGGGAGCATTACAGCCACTTGGCCTTTCTGAAGCGGTAGAACAGATAGCCGTCTATCGCCACCATCACCGCCACCGTCATCGGGTAGCCCAGGCTCCAGGTCAGTTCCGGCATGTTGTCGAAGTTCATCCCGTAAACACCCGCGATCATGGTGGGCACCGCGACCAGCGCGGCATACCCGGCCAAACGCTTGGTGACCTCGTTTTCCTGGATGGTCAGAAGTGACAGGTTTACCGATATCGCGGTGGTGACCGTTTCCCGCAGAATCTCTATCGACTGGTTCACGCGGGCGAGGTGGTCGTAAACGTCGCGGAAATATTCCTGGAGCCCCGCGCAAAGCTGCGGCACCCGGCCGCCGTAAAGTTTGCTGCTTGCCTCCAGAAGCGGGCCGGTGGCGTGCTTGAGCGTCATCAGTTTCTGCTTCAGGAGGTATAGGGATTCGATGATTGCGCGGTTGTTCTGCGCGGAGAAAATACGCTTCTCGACTTCCTCGAGTTCGACCTCCAGCGCATCGAGCACGGGGAAGTAGCGGTCAACCACCGCGTCCATGATCGCGTAGAGCCCATACGCCGAGCCGTGGCGCAGCAGATCCGGCTCGCGTTCGCTGCGAGCGCGCACGTCGGCAAATCCCCGCTCGGTGTGGCTGCGGACCGAGAGCACGTAGTTGGGGCCGACAAATATGTCGACTTCGCCGACTTTCAGCTCGTCACCCGCAAGCTCAACGGTATGAAGCACGACGAATAGCGAGTCCCCGTACTCCTCGATCTTGGGCCGCTGATGGCCGTGCTGCGCGTCCTCGACCGCAAGTTCGTGCAGTCCGAACTCCCGCTGCATTGTTTCGAGTTCTTCCCGGGTAGGCTCATAAAGCGCCACCCAGACAAAACACTCCGGGCGGCGGACGTATTCGTGAATATCCCGCGGCTGAATGTCGGCGAGCTTCCGCCCTTCCTGGTAAGCGACGCAATTGACGAGCATGGCGATCTCCTCGCTGGCATCGTATCACCGCACCAGAACAGCATGAGGCAATGCCGGTCTCCATGACGCCCGGACGGTGCGGCTGCAGCGGTGCCATGATTCGGTTTTCTCCGGCGCCGTCGACACGGTGTTGGCGTAGCCATCCGGGACGGGAGGCGGCGCTTCGGCGCGCACCCCGGATTCGTTAGGCGTTGCCCAGTTTACGGATAGGAGCGCACAAGGCTGTGTTGCACGGTGAAGATTAGTGCGCAATGCGGCTGCTCCCGCGAGCGGGCCTGCGGCTAACGTGTCACAGCCGCCCCGCGAACGGCCGACTACGTCGGTAACGTGTCCTTGCGACGCGACGCGTCTCCCGTCATTCAAGTTCTTGAAGCGGTGCGCAGTAAAGCGAGATAGCGCATCCCCTCGATCGCCCGGCTTCCGTACCAGGACGTCATCTCCGCATCGATTAGTAAAACCGTGACTGTGGAGACGGCGTGACCGGGGACAGGTGAACTCACATTCATCGCCTCTCTCACGGACTCCACGTCGCGCTGCCTGAACGCGTAAGGCTCGGAAGACAGCAGGACACGATCCACGCGTCCAAGAATGGATTCGAGATGGAGGGCCGGATAGCGGTCCGGGCTTCCCACGTCGATCTCATCCCATCCCACCGACCCGAGGATGCGGGCGATATAGGTGTCGCGCGAGATCGTCATCCAGGGGTCCTTCCAGATCAGATAAAGCACACGCTCGCGCGGCAGCTTCGAAGTCGCCTCGATCGCATTGCGATACGCCGCCTCGAATTCCCTCGCAAGACGTTCCGCTTCCGCTTCAGCGCGGAAGATTCCGCCCAATAGTCGATATAGCGGCGGGTTGTCGAGCGGCCCCATCGGGTGGGTCACGATCACGTTCGGCACGAACGCTGCCGCCGCTTCGACCCGTTCGCGCGGGTTTTCGTCCACGTTGACGATCAGATGAGTTGGCGCAAGCGCCCGGATTTTTTCCAGGTCGAAGTCCTTGGTGCCGCCGACCTTGGCGACCTTCTTCACCCTGGGTTTCGGATGGACGCAGAACCCTGTTCGGCCGACGATCCGGTCACCGAGTCCGAGTTCGAACAGCAACTCGGTAATGCTGGGAACGAGGCAGACGATCCGGGCGTCCGGCCCGGCAGGTGCATGTCGATGCCCGACCGCGCCGGTCAATTGTGAATATCCTGTCTTCACGCGATATTTCCGCCGTGCCTCTCGTTAAAGCTGGCGCTTGGCCGCCTGCTTCCCGGCGGTGCGCGTGTTGCGCGCCCTGCGCGGCTGCGAGCCGGCCGAAACCGGGGCCGAGGACAGCGGTATCAGGCTCTCCTTCAATGTTCGCAGCACGAAGCTCGACTTGCTGTGGCGGATCCCGGGAATCCGGTACAGGCGTTCGCGCAGCAGTCGCTCGTAATCGCGCGTGTCCTTGACCGCGATGCGGATGTAATAGTCGTAATCGCCGGACACCAGGTAGGCCTCGAGCACTTCCGGGATCTGCTCCAGCGTCCTGCCGAAGTCGTAAAGTGTCTCGTCGGTGTGGCTCTCGAGAGTGACTTGCACGATCACCGTCTCGGTAAAGCCGATGGCGGACGGATCGATGCGGGCGGTGTAGCCCTGGATCACACCGTTGGCCTCCATTTTCTTGATCCGGTTCCAGCACGGCGTCGGCGACAAGCCCACGCGTTTGCTGATGTCCTGCAGCCTAGCGCGCGCGTCTCCCTGCAGCACCTTCAGTATCGCCAGATCGAACTTATCGACATTCATTCTTTAAAATTGACTCTCGGTAGATAATTTTACTGAATATACCGTATTACTTAGGTAAAGAGGATGCTTTTTCTCCGGGAAGGCGGGTAGGATGCGCTTGCCGGCACACAGGGTGGCAGCAATTGAACGGGCGACCTCAGGGCGCGCATGATGTCTAGGGAAGCTCTGCATGAGTCCCGCATGCGCGACCGGGGCGATCCGGGTCGAGGGCAAGACGGCGGGGTCGCCGCCTAACCCATCGCGGTGCCCCTTATGTCCGAATTCCCACAGGAGTCCGACATGCAAGAAGTCACATTGGACGACAAGTACGCTTCCGATCAGGGGCGCGTTTACCTGACCGGCATCCAGGCGCTGGTGCGCCTGGCCCTGGTCCAGCGTCGGCGCGATCTGGCGGCAGGGCTCAATACTGCCGGCTTCATCTCCGGCTATCGCGGCTCGCCATTGGGAGGACTCGACCAGGCGCTGTGGAAGGCAAGCAAGCACCTCGAAGCCCACCATGTGAAGTTCCAGCCCGGCGTCAACGAAGAACTCGCCGCCACCGCCGTGTGGGGCACGCAGCAGGTGCACCTGATCGGCGAGTCGGATTACGACGGGGTGTTTGCCATGTGGTACGGCAAGGGACCCGGCGTGGACCGTTGCGGCGACGTGTTCAAGCATATGAACTTCGCCGGAACTTCGAAGCACGGCGGCGTGCTGCTGGTTGCGGGCGACGACCACGGGGCCTACTCATCCACGCTTCCCCACCAGAGCGATCACCTGTTCTCGGCCTCGATGATCCCGGTCCTGTACCCGTGCAATGTGAACGAATACATCGTGCTGGGATTGCACGGCTGGGCCATGTCGCGGTTCTCCGGATGCGCGGTCGGTTTCAAGGCGCTGGCTGATACGGTCGAGTCGTCTGCTTCGATCGAGGCCGACCCGTTTCGCATCCAGACCCTGCTGCCCGAGGACTTTGTGTTGCCCGAAGGCGGGCTGAACAGCAGGCTTTCGAGCAATCTGCTGGGTCTGCAGGCGCGCGCGCAGGAAGCGCTGATGCAGGACTACAAGATCTACGCCGCGCTGGCGTACTCACGCAAGAACAAGCTCAATCGCACCACGATCGATTCGCCCAACGCGCGGCTTGGCATCATCGCTTCAGGCAAGTCGTACATGGACGTGCTGGAAGCACTGGAAGAGCTCGGCGTCAACGAGCAGAACGCGGCACAGATCGGCATCCGTGTATTCAAGGTCTCGATGTCCTGGCCGCTGGAACCGGACGGGGTGCGCGAATTCTCCAAGGGGCTGGAAGAAATCCTGGTCGTCGAAGAAAAGCGCCAGATGGTCGAGTACCAGCTCAAGGAGCAGCTCTACAACTGGCACCCCGACGTGCGCCCACGGGTCATCGGAAAGTTCGACGATCAGGGCGAATGGGTGCACCCGCGCGGCGAATGGCTGCTCCCTGCCAAGGCCGATTTCTCCATCGCGCAGATCGCCCGCGTCATCGCCGGGCGCATCGGGCGCTTTCACCAGAGCGATCTGATCAAGGCACGGCTTGCCTTTCTGGAGGCGAAGGAGGCGGTGCTGAAGAAGGCGGTGAACACGCCCGTGCGCCCGCCGTACTACTGCTCGGGATGCCCGCACAATACCTCGACCAAAGTGCCCGACGGCAGTCTGGCGCTGGCCGGCATCGGCTGCCACGTGATGGCGACCGTCATCTATCCGGAGCACAACAAGAGCCCGACACACATGGGCGGCGAGGGTGCGCCGTGGATCGGCCAGGCGCCGTTCTCGAAGCGCACGCACATCTTTGCCAATCTCGGCGACGGCACTTATTTCCACTCCGGGTCCCTTGCGATCCGGGCCACGCTCGCAGCCAAGGTCAACATCACCTACAAGATCCTGTACAACGATGCCGTGGCGATGACCGGTGGCCAGCCGGTCGACGGCCAGATTTCGGTGCCGATGATTGCGCAACAGATGGCAGCCGAAGGCGTCGGGCGCATCGCGGTCGTAACGGAAGACCTCACGCGCTACCAAGATCGCTCGCAATTGCCCGCACTCGTCACGCTGCACGACCGCAAGGACCTGGAAGCGGTGCAAATGGAACTCAGGGAATGTCGCGGCGTTTCGGTGCTGATCTACGACCAGACCTGTGCGGCGGAAAAACGCCGCCGCCGCAAAAAAGGCGAGTACCCGAAGGCCACACAGCGGGTATTCATCAACGAAGCCGTCTGCGAAGGCTGTGGAGATTGCGGCGTGCAATCGAACTGCACTTCGATCCTGCCGGTGGAAACCGAATTCGGGCGCAAGCGCGCGATCGACCAGTCCTCCTGCAACCAGGACTATTCCTGCGTCAAGGGCTTCTGTCCGAGTTTCGTGACGGTGGAAGGCGGCACGCCGAGGAAGTCGCGCGCGGCAAGACGTGAAACCACTGTGCCGCTCGGGCCGCTGCCGGAACCGGCCTCCGCAACGCTCGGCGAAACGCCTTACAACATCCTGATCACCGGAATCGGCGGCACCGGCGTCATCACCATCGGCGCGCTGCTGGGAATGGCCGCGCACCTGGAGGGCAAGGGCATCTCGGCGCTGGACATGACCGGAATGTCGCAAAAGAACGGTGCCGTCACTTCGCACGTTCGCATCGCCCGCACGCCGGCCGGCATCCGCGCGCAATGCATCGCCACCGGCGAGGCCGACCTGATCCTCGGCTGCGACATGCTGACCGCGGGCGCGCACGACGCCATTTCCAAGACCCGGCCCGGACGCACCGTGG
Source organism: Burkholderiales bacterium (assembly GCA_045403275.1). Classification (GTDB taxonomy): domain Bacteria; phylum Pseudomonadota; class Gammaproteobacteria; order Burkholderiales; family JACQAP01; genus JACQAP01. The sequence continues at coordinate 8,378 of JAXIOX010000182.1, forward strand.
CCGTGATCAACGTGCATCAGCAGCCGCCCGGCCAATTCGCCCAGAATCCCGACTGGCAGTTCCCGGCCGAGCAAATTCGCGCGCTCATCGACGAGTCGGTCAACGGCCGCGCGCATTTCATCGACGCCACCCGGCTCGCCACCGCCCTGCTGGGTGACTCGATCGCCACCAATCTGTTCATGCTCGGCTTTGCCTTCCAGAACGGGCTGATTCCCCTGCAGCAGGCCTCGATCCTGCGCGCGATCGAGTTGAACGCCGTGTCCGTCGACGCCAACAAGCAGGCGTTCGACTGGGGGCGTCGCGCCGCGGTCGATCTGCGGCGGGTCGAGACGATTGCCACGCCCAGTCAGCCGGTGGTGGTTCAGATGCCGCAGAGCCTGGAGACGCTGCTGCGCCGGCGCATCGTCTTCCTGACCGAGTACCAGGACGCGGCGTATGCAAGACGCTACGAGACCGTGGTCGAAAAATTGCGTCGTGCCGAAGCGCGGATCGACAAGGGCGATGTGCTGACGCGGGCAGTCGCTCGGTATCTGTCCAAGCTGATGGCCTATAAGGACGAGTACGAAGTCGCCAGGCTCTACGCGAACGGCGATTTCGCGAAACGGCTGCACGACGCGTTCGAAGGCGAGTTCACGGTGAAGTACAGCCTCGCCCCGCCGTTGTTGGCGAAGCGCGACGCGCAGGGCCGGCTCGTCAAGGAGCAATACGGCGCTTGGATGGGACATGCGTTCCGCTGGCTGGCCCGCTTCAAGCGCCTGCGCGGCACCTTCCTCGATCCGTTCGGCCGTACCGCAGAAAGACGCATGGAGCGCGCGCTGATACACGACTATGAAACCCTGATGGATGAGATCGCGCCCGCGTTGTCGAAGGAGAACTATGAGATCGCGGTCGCGCTGGCCAGCCTGCCGGAACGCATCCGCGGCTTCGGCCATGTAAAGAGCCGTAACGTCGAGGCGGTCGCGTTAGAACGCGATGCCCTGCTCGCCCGTTTCCGTGCCCTGGCGGCCAAGGTCGAACATGCCGCTTGATGCCCAAGCGTCGCGAGTCGGGCCGGGGGTTACACTGGTGAACACCGGGTCTGCGGATCAAGTTTACGTTCACGTGGACGTAAGCAATAATGGCTGCCCCGGCGCGATGGCTCATTCCGGCATCAACGCGGAGCCGCCCGGGCCGCGTCGTCAATCGCAAACAAACGGGACCGCCCCATGACCGATCTCAGCGTACGGGCCACCGATCAAGGCAAGCAGGCGAAGAACAAGGTGCGCTTCGTCACCGCCGCCAGCCTGTTCGAT
>JAXIOX010000100.1:0-8709 GCA_045403275.1 Burkholderiales bacterium
GTGCCATGCTCGTCAGGCTGCTGACTGCAACGCTTCCAGGTCCTGCCATAGCCCGCGCGTGCCATCCGGTATGGGCGGAATATCGCCCAGATCGGCAGCCCCTTGCGCCGCCGCATGGAAGTCGGAGCCCGCGGACAGGCTGAATCCGAAGTGCTTTGCCAGCCGTAACACTGGCAGAGGATTCGCGCGAAGCCCGCCGCTGATTTCAAGCGTCTGTCCGCAATGCTGTTTGAATTCGTCGAGCAACGCGTGCATCTGCAGCGGCGTGAGACGGTATCGGTCCGGGTGCGCCAGAACGGCATGGCCGCCCGCGCCACGGATCCAGCCGATCGCGTGCCCTAGGCAGACCCACCGATGCGCGACGTAACCGCACTTGCCGGGCGCGAGGTACTTTTTGAACGCGGCCTTGGTGTGGGCGGCGTAACCCTGCTCCACCAGGAGGCGGGCAAAGTGGCCGCGGCCTATGGCGGCCGCGTCGCCGGCAAGCCGAGTGGCACCAGCGAGGCAATCCGGGATACCCGCCGCGCCGAGTTTCTGCGCGATCTGTGCCGCACGAAGCCCGCGCGACATGCGAATCCCTGTCAGAGCGTGGTCGAGCGATGCGTTGCGCGGGTCTATGCCGAGCCCGACCACATGCACGGTTAGGTCGGCCCAGGTGACCGAAACCTCGACTCCCGGCACGAAGCCGACGCCGGCCTCGCGAGCCGCTGCCGCTGCCTCTGGCAACCCGCCGACTTCGTCATGGTCGGTGAGCGCGAGCATGGTGACCCGGTTGTGAGACGCGCGCTCGATCAACGCTGCGGGAGTCAACACTCCATCGGAATATGTGGAGTGGCTATGTAAGTCGATGCGCAAGGATTGCACTGCTGGAGGAATAAGCTTTGCATCATAACAAAACCCCTCGCCCGAAAAAAAATCCTTTGTTTACCGGAGGTTGTAGACAAATGAAAGCGGGAACCCGGAGAATTCGCAGGACCACGACGATGCGCGGCGCTGTCGGCTTGGCATTGGCGATGACTTGCCTGCCGCTTTCCGGTGCCGAACCGGCCTGTGAATCGCACAGCACCGCCAGGCGTGTGGCGGTAATCGAGTTGTACACCTCCGAAGGCTGTAACAGTTGTCCGCCCGCGGATCGGTGGATAAGCAGCCTGCCGGCGCGCGGTTTCAACGCGGACCGAGTGGTGCCGCTCGCGTTCCATGTCAATTACTGGGACTATCTCGGTTGGCGCGACCGTTTTGCCCAGGCAAGCTTCAGTGCGCGCCAGCGTGTGCAAGCCGATCGCGGCGGCGCGCGCTTCATTTATACGCCCCAACTCCTGCTCAACGGAGCGGACTTGCACCAAACTTTCTTTGACTCTGGATTTTCGGAACGGCTGACGAGAGCAAATAGCAGGGCCGCAGCTGCCGAATTGCGCCTGGTGCAGCGGGCTGGCGCCGCCGGGGTCAGCATCGAACTCGAAAGCCTCGCGATCGAACCGTCGGCACGAAAATTCTCCGATACCTATGTTGCGTTGCTTGAAAACAACCTTGGCAGCGAAGTTCGAGCCGGCGAGAACCGCGGCAAAATGCTGTTGCACGACTTCGTGGTGCGGGAATTGATCGGGCCCTTGCGTGCTGACAGCTCGGGCCGGTTGCGCTGGAGCGGGACTGTCACGTTGCACGGCCACTGGAAGCGTCCCGATCTCGGGATCACGGCATTTGTGCAGGACAGCCGGGACGGCGACGTGCTGCAGGCGCTGCATGCACCGCTATGCAGCAGACCCTGATGCCTGTCTTTTTCTGGCACTGTGGTTTGCTCACGGAGCAGCGCTTGTGAAAGAATAGATCTGACCCCGTCTCGCGACACCACAAAAACACACGGGCAGGAGATGAGCATCAGCATTCGCGGTCACCGGGACTTTTGCGCCGGTCTGATTTTCCTGTTCTTCGGTGCCCTCGCGGCTTACATCGCCCGTGACTACCCGATGGGAAGCGCGGTGCGCATGGGTCCCGGCTACTTCCCCTACCTGCTCGGCATCCTGCTCGCATTGCTCGGCGCGGTGATCTGCCTCAAGAGTCTGGTGATCCACGGCGAGCGCATCGAATCCGTGAACCTGCGCGCGCTGTTGCTCGTGCTCGGTGCAGTCGGAGTCTTTGCCGCCACGATTGAAATCGCCGGCATTGTCATCTCCACCGTCCTGCTGGTGGGGGTCGGGGCCGCAGCCAGTCCCGAGAGCCGGCTGCGCGAAGTCGTGGTCCTGATCGTGTTCCTGCTGGCGCTGGCGGTCGGCGTGTTCACCTACGGCCTTGGCCTGCCGTTCAAGATATTCCCCGTCTGATGGAGTTGCTCGCCAATCTGCAATTGGGGTTCGATGTCGCCCTGACGCTGCAGAACGTCGTGTATTGTTTCCTCGGCGTGTTCTTGGGCACCCTGATCGGCGTATTGCCCGGTATCGGTCCGGTGGCAACCATCGCGATGTTGCTGCCCGCCACCTTCGCCTTGCCGCCGGTGTCGGCGCTCATCATGCTCGCCGGCATTTACTACGGTGCGCAGTACGGCGGCTCGACCACTGCGATTCTGGTGAATCTGCCAGGCGAAGCATCCTCGGTGGTGACCTGTCTCGATGGATACGCAATGGCCCAACAGGGTCGCGCCGGTCCGGCGCTTGCGGTCGCCGCGCTCGGCTCTTTTTTCGCCGGGACGGTGGCCACGCTAATCCTGGTGCTGTTTGCTCCGCCGCTTGCCGAAGTCGCGTTCAAGTTTGGCCCCGCCGAGTATTTTTCCCTGATGGTGCTGGGACTGATAGCCGCGATCGTGCTGGCGCGCGGCTCACTCATCAAGGCCATCGCGATGATCCTCCTGGGCCTGCTCCTGGGTCTGATCGGGGCCGATACCAATACCGGCCAGTTCCGCTTCACATTCGGCCTGCCGCAACTCGCCGATGGCATCGGTTTCGTAGTGGTGGCGATGGGCCTGTTCGGTTTCTCCGAAATCATCGCCAACATCGAGCGCCGCGCCAGGCGCGAAGTGGTCATGGCAAAGATCACCAGCCTGTTTCCCACTCGGGAGGACCTGAACACTTCGTGGAAAGCGGTGTTGCGGGGCACCGGAATTGGGGCGCTGCTGGGAATTCTGCCGGGCGGCGGCGCCACGCTGGCATCGTTCGCCGCCTATACGCTGGAGAAGAAAGTGGCCAGGGATCCGTCGCGCTTTGGAAAAGGCGCGATCGAAGGTGTGGCGGGACCGGAATCGGCGAACAACGCCGGCGCGCAAACGTCATTCATTCCATTGCTGACGCTCGGCATCCCGGCAAACGCAGTGATGGCGCTGATGGTCGGCGCGATGACCATCCACGGCATTACTCCCGGACCGCAGGTGATGACCGAGCGCCCTGAATTGTTCTGGGGAATGATCGCCAGTATGTGGATCGGCAATCTGCTGCTGGTGGTGCTGAATCTTCCGTTGATCGGAATCTGGGTGAAGCTGCTGTCAGTGCCTTATCGCATCCTCTATCCCGCCATCCTGCTCTTCGCCTGTATCGGCGTTTACAGCCTCAACAACAGCGCGATCGACGTCGCGCTGGCGCTGGCTTTCGGTTTCCTCGGGTACCTGTTTATCAAGCTCGACTGCGAACCCGCGCCTCTGCTGCTCGGATTCGTGCTCGGACCGATGATGGAGGAAAACCTGCGCCGGGCACTGCTGCTGTCCCGCGGAGACCCCTCCGTGTTCGTAACGCGTCCACTGAGCCTGGCGTTGTTGGTAGTCGCGGCGGCGCTGCTGGTCCTCGTAGTGGTGCCGGCAGTGCGCAGGAAACGCGAAGAAGCCTTCCAGGAATAGGCCGTGGCAGAGTTCTGCCGGGATCCACCCTACCCTTCGCGACGCACCTGGCTGCGCGCGGTGCTGTTTGTGTTCGGCGCATGCGTGGCGAACGCAACGCTGTCGCAGGATTATCCCAGCCGGCCGATCCGCATCATCGTGCCGTTTCCCGCGGGCGGTACCGCCGATTTGCTGGCGCGCCAGATTGGCCAGATCATGAGCGAGGCATTGCGTCAGCAAGTCCTCATCGAGAACCGCGCCGGCGCCGGCGGCAACATCGGCGCCGATCTCGCAGCCAGGTCGAAGCCTGACGGTTACACGTTGCTGATGGGGACCGTCAGCACACACGCGATCAATCCGAATCTCTACCCGAATATGCCCTACGACGCGGAGAAGGGTTTCGCGCCGATCTTGTTGGTTGCCACGCTTCCCAACCTGCTGGTGGTGCACCCGTCGGTTCCGGTAAAGGACGTCAGCGAACTGATTGCGCTGGCCAAGGCAAAACCCGGTGAACTGGCGTTTGCCTCGGCCGGAAACGGAACCACTCAACATCTTTCCGGGGAATTGTTCAAGAAACTCGCCCGTGTCGATATGATCCATATTCCGTACAAGGGCAATGCGCCAGCGGTGACCGACCTGGTCGGCGGCCAGGTACAGGTCATGTTCGACAACATCCCGGTTTCACTGCCGCAGGTTCGCGCAGGCAAGTTACGTGCACTCGCGGTCACCGGTTTGAAGCGCTCGCCGGTATTGCCGGATATTCCGACAATTGCCGAAGCCGCAATTCCCGGCTACAACATCACCTCTTGGTTTGGGCTGTATGCGCCTGCCGGCACGCCACCCCAGATCGTCGAGCGTTTGAACAAGGAGGCGAACAGGACGCTGGCAGACAAGGAATTCCGCCAGCGACTGATGGATCAGGGGATCGAACCCGCCGGCGGCACATCCGCGCATTTCGCAGCCTTCATGCAGGCCGAATCGGCGAAATGGGGCAAGATCGTCAAGGACTCGGGCGCCCGCATCGACTGAGCCAGCCTATCGACCGGCCTTAACCGCCTGCTCGCGGATCGCGGTGAGGCTGGTGCGCGTGGTGATGGCCTCTGGGTCGATTAGCAGTTCCAGCAACGCCGGTTTGCCCGAGGCCACCGCCCGTTCAAATGCCGGCGCGAAGTCCGCGGTCCTCTGCACCGTCTCCCCATGCAATCCGTAGGCGCGCGCCAGCGCGGCAAAGTCCGGATTGTCGAGCGCGGTCGCGTACACCCGCGCCGGATACTCGCGTTCCTGGTGCATGCGGATGGTGCCGTACATGCCGTTGTTGATCACGATGAACACGACCGGCAGTCGATATTGCGCGGCTGTAGCCAGTTCCTGCCCGTTCATCAAGAAGCAGCCGTCGCCGGAAAAACTCACCACTACGCGGTCGGGGTGCACCACCTTGGCGGCGATAGCGGAAGGCACGCCGTAACCCATCGCGCCGTTGGTGGGCCCCAGCTGGGTGCGGAAACCGGTGTACTGATAAAAGCGTTGCACCCAGCCCGCGTAATTGCCCGCGCCGTTGGTGATGATAGCGTTTTCCGGCAGGTGAGCGCGCAGAAAGGCCATCACCTCCCCCAGGTCAAGATCGCCGGACATCGGGCCGGGCTCGAGGTTCTTCAGGTAATCCTCGCGGGCCCGATGGGTCCACTCGCGCCAGCGCGAGCAGTCTACGGACGGCAGGTTTGCTGCTGCCTGGGCGAATTCCGCCATCCCTGAGTTGATCATCAGTTCGGCATGGTAAACCCGGCCCAATTCTTCGTTCCCCGGATGTACGTGCACGAGGCATTGCAGCGGACGTGGGATCGGGAACAGTGTGTATCCGCCGGTGGTCATCTCGCCAAGCCGCGGGCCGATCGCCAGGATCAGGTCGGCACTGCGTATGCGGTCCCCGAGCAACGGGTTGATGCCGATGCCCACTTCTCCGCAGTAGTTGAGGTGCCGGTTGTCGAGCAGGTCCTGCCTGCGGAAACTGCATCCTGCAGGCAGATTGTTGGATTCGATGAAGGCGCGAATGTCGTTGCACGCCTGTGCCGACCAGTCGCCACCGCCGAGAATGACCATCGGTTTATGCGCCTGCGCCAGTATGTCGCGCAACTGCTCCATGTCGGTCACGCCGGGATGCGGCTTCACCCTCTTGTAAGGCTTGGCATCCGCGACCACCGCCTGGCTGGAAAGCATGTCTTCAGGCAGCGCCAGTACCACCGGACCGGGCCGCCCCGACACCGCGGTATGAAACGCATGACTGACCAGTTCGGGAATCCGATCGGCGCGGTCTATCTGCGCCACCCATTTCGCCATTTGCCCGAACATGCGCCGGTAGTCAATTTCCTGAAACGCCTCGCGCTCGACCACGTCGCCGCCGATCTGGCCGATAAACAAGATCATCGGAGTCGAGTCCTGGAACGCCGTGTGTACGCCGATGCTCGCGTTGGTGGCACCGGGCCCGCGGGTGACGAAGCAAACCCCGGGTTTCCCGGTAAGTTTGCCGTAGGCTTCGGCCATGAACGCTGCGCCCCCTTCCTGGCGGCAAACGATCAACCGCAACGCCTCGCGGTGGTCGTAGAGTGCGTCGAGCACCGCGAGATAGCTTTCTCCGGGCACGCAGAACGCAGTGTCGACCCCGTGTACGCACAGTTGGTCGACGAGTATTTGTCCTCCGCTGCGAATCGGCAGACTCGGATTCATCCCTTAAAGTCGCAATTGGTTGGGTGCGGCGATTATACCCAAGCATCTTGCACATTCTCCGGCCGGGGCTATTCCGATATAATCCGGCCGCGACTATCGCGCCGCCTGGCGCGATCCGCCTACAACTAACATACGAACAACGAGTCAGGAGGATACGCCCATGGCCATTCCCAATTCCCCAGCGCAAACGAGCCTCCAGATCGGCGTTAGTCGTCCTGCGCTGCCGCTCGATGATCTGCCAACTCCTGAAGAAGTCTTCAAGGTCCAGAAGATCGGCGGCAAAGAACTCATCATGTATGTACTGGGACCCAGCATGATCGCGCTGGGTGTCTCCCTCGGCAGCGGTGAGTGGCTGCTGGGCCCGCTGGCGTTTTCCAAGTACGGTTTCATGGGACTGGGATGGCTCATCACCATCTCCGCCGTACTCCAGGTGTTCTATAACGTCGAAGCTGCGCGCTACACCCTCGCAACGGGCGAAGTGCCCATCGTCGGCTTTTCCCGTGCTCTGCCTGGTTACAAGTTCTGGGTTCCGGCAACCCTGATCCTCATCTACCTGGCGTGGATCTGGGGCGGGTGGACCTCCGCTGCCGGACAAAGCCTCTTCGCCATGTTCGCGGGACGCACCTTCGATTCAAAAATGCCGGGGGAATTGCAGACGGTGCGCTTCATCGCTATCGGCTTGATGGTGCTGTCGTTGGTAATCTTCTTGTTTGGGAGGAAGATCACGCGAACACTCGAGTTCATCGACACGTTCCTGGTGATTCTCATCTTAGCTGTGCTAGGCACTCTGGCGGTGATACTGGTCCCAGGCCCGCTGTGGGGAGAGATGCTTGTCGGTGTCGTCACCCCCGCCCCCATCCCCAAGGGCATGGACGCGACGCTCCTCGGCGCAATCATCGGCTACACCGGCTTCGCTTCCGGCATGAACTTCATGCTGATCAACTATTATCGCGATCACGGCTACGCGATGGGTCACAAGGTCGGCTTCTACTCGGGCCTTGTCGGCGGCGAGAAACAGGACGTCTTGCCTTCGGGTGTCACCTTCCGTGAGAGCGAAAGGAATACCCAGCTCTGGAAGCGCTGGTTCCGTTACTTGATAATTGACCAATGGGCCGTATTCTTCGTTGGCGCGATGATCGGGATGTTCGTGCCTGGTGTGCTGATCTTGGCTCTCGCCGTCACCCCCGGCGCCGGGGTAGCAACGACGGCCAACATGCCGGTGTACACGGCCATGGAACTGGCCAAGCATGCCGCCTGGTTGTTTCCCTTCACGCTACTCCTCGGCGCGCTGATCCTGTTCAAGACGCAGACCACAATCCTGGAAATGCTGATCCGTAACACCACAGATGCCGCGATTGCGGTCAGCCCGCGCCTGCGCGCGTGGATCGCCGGCGACCCGCGCAAGTTCTACTACATCCTGGCGGTCACTTTTATCGTTGTGATAGGGATCGTCATTCACCTCGCGCTGCCGACGCAGTTGCTGCAGATCTCGGCGAACATGGCGAACCTGGCCGCTATCATCTTCCCGGTCGTTTTGATCTACCTGAACAGCAAACTTCCCAGGCCGGCGCGCGCCCCCTGGTGGGCCAACGTCATCCTGGTCCTCGTTGTCCTGTTCTTCGGCTTCTTCTTCTTCAACTTCCTGACGATGCAACTCACCGGACATCCGCTGATAAGCTTCTAACCTGAAGGGAAGGAAAAACACAACCGGAGAAACTGAGAGCGTCACATCGGTTTCGTATCTACCGTAGCACACCGGGAAAACAAAAAGCCCGCGAAGTCGCGGGCTTTTTTTATCGTGCCGTGCGGCGCGATCAGCTGGTCGCTTTCGCCTTTTCTTCCTCGGCGACCGCCTTCATCGATAGCCGCAACCGTCCCTTCTCGTCGGCCTCGAGGACCTTGACCCGCACGGCCTGGCCTTCCTTGAGGTGATCGGCAACGCTGTTGACGCGCTCTTGTGCGATCGGCGAGATGTGCAGCAGTCCGTCCTTTCCGGGCAGCACGCTGACGATCGCGCCGAAATCGAGAAGCTTGAGCACGGTGCCGTCATAAACGCGGCCGACTTCGACTTCTGCGGTTATTTCCTCGATGCGGCGTTTGGCCGCCTCGCCGCCCTCGGAAGAAACGCAGGCGATGGTCACGGTGCCGTCGTCGTTGATGTCGATGGTCGTCCCGGTCTCTTCGGTGATGGC
>JAXIOX010000066.1:0-3637 GCA_045403275.1 Burkholderiales bacterium
CGTCCTTGTCGGGCTGGCCGATCTTGATGATCTTGACCGTCGCGCCGAGATCGGCAACCAGCTTGTCGTAGATTTTCGCGCCCGCGTAGACGCGGCACGCGGCGATACAGTCCTGCCCGGCGTTGTAATAGCCGAAGGTGCGCAGCCCGCCGACCACTGCTTGGAGATCGGCGTCGTCGAACACGATAACCGGCGCCTTGCCGCCTAGTTCGAGATGGGTACGCTTGAGCGTGGCCTGCGCCGCCTGCAGCACCTTGCGCCCGGTGGCGATGCTGCCGGTCACCGAGATCATGCGCACGGCGGCGTGGTTGATCAGCGGCGATCCGACCGTGTCGCCACGGCCGTTGACGATGTTGATTACGCCCCTCGGGAAAATCTCGGCGAGAAGTTCGCCGAGTTTGAGCGTGGTGAGCGGCGTCATTTCCGAGGGCTTGAGCACCACGGTGTTGCCGGCCGCCAGCGCCGGCGCGATTTTCCACGCCGCCATCATCAGCGGGTAATTCCACGGCGTGATCTGCGCCACCACGCCGACTGGGTCGCGGCGGATCATGCTGGTGTGGTTGGCGAGATACTCGTCGGTGGCGCTGCCGTGCAGGCAGCGCGCCGCGCCGGCAAAAAAACGCAAACAATCCACGATCGCCGGCATCTCGTCACCGAGCGCGAGCGCCCTGGGCTTGCCGCAGTTGAGAGACTCGAGGTCGGCGTAGTTCTTGGCGTCCTGCTCGATGCGATCGGCAAGCTTCAGCAGCAGCAGCGATCTTTCCTGCGGCGTGGTGTTGCCCCAGGTCCTGAACGCTCTACCGGCCGCCTCCACGGCCTGGTTGACCTGGTCCGGCGAGGCTTCGCGGATCTTCGTAATCGCTTCACCGGTAGCCGGGTTGAGCACCTCGATTTCGGTGCCGGTTCCTGCGACCAGTTGTCCGTCAATGAGCAGTTTGGTTTGCATGGATTGCCTCCTTGTTACTTGCCGCTGCCCGCCACTTCGTGGGTGTCGCGGGTGAGATAGAACGCCAGCAGGATCGGGATGAAGGTCACCGCGATGACGAACACTGCGACCACGTTGGTAACCGGCCGCTGGCGCGGGCGCACCAGCTCGGAAAGCATCCAGATCGGCAACGTGGTCTGTTGTCCGGCGGTGAACGTGGTAACGATGACTTCGTCGAAAGACAACGCAAATGCGAGCATGCCGCCGGCCAGCAGTGCGGTGGCGATGTTCGGCAACACCACGTAGCGGAAGGTCTGGAAGCCGTTGGCGCCGAGGTCCATCGAGGCTTCGATCAACGCCGGCGAAGAGCGCCGGAAGCGGGCCAGCACGTTGTTGTACACGACCACGATGCAAAACGTAGCGTGGCCGATGACGATGGTCCAGATGCTGAACGGAATCCCCGCCAGGTTGAGCGCGGAACGCAGGCTGATTCCGGTAATGATCCCGGGCAGCGCAATCGGCAGGATCAGCAGCAGCGAAATCGCCTCGCGGCCGAAGAATTTCGAGCGCCACACCGCCGCGGCGGCAAGAGTGCCGAGAATCATTGCCGACAGCGTCGAGATTGCGCCGACTTGCAGCGACAGGGCGAGCGCCGCGCGGATATCCTCGCGCGCCCACGCCACGGCGAACCACCTCAACGTCAGCCCCGGGAGCGGAAAGACAAAGCTCTTTTCCTCGATGCTGAAGGCGTAAATAACGATGAAAAGCAGCGGCACATGCAGGAACAGCACGCCGGCCGCAGCGCCCAGCTTGAGCGGAAGGCTTGCCCGGCCTCCGTGCCGGGCCGAACCCCTGGCATCAGAGCGCATCAAAGGCTCCGAAGCGCCTGGCCACCAGCAGATAAATCCCCATGATCACAATCGGCACGATGGTGAATGCGGCGGCGAGCGGAATGTTGCCGGCTGTGCCCTGGAGTTGATACACCGCCTGGCCGATGAACGGGCGGGAATTGCCGATGATGCCCGGGATGATGTAATCGCCGAGCGTCAGCGAAAAAGTAAAGATCGAGCCCGCCACCACGCCCGGAAACGCCAGCGGCAGGATCACCTTGCGAAAGGTTTGCTGCGGCGTCGCGCCGAGATCGGCCGAGGCCTCGGTGAGCGATGCCGGAACGCGCTCGAGCGCGGCCACGATCGGCAGGATCATGAACGGCAGCCAGATGTAGAGGAACACAAGAAAGCTGCCGATGTAGGAAATCGACAAGGACGGACCGCCGATCACCGGGATTGCCAGCACGGCATTGAGCAGCCAGGTGAGTTGCAGCTGATCGGCTACCCAGGTGACCATGCCCTCCTTCGCGAGGATCAGTTTCCACGCATACACCCGCACCAGATAACTGGACCACAATGGCAGCATCACCGCGAGGTACAGGAGCGCCTTCACCTTCAACGAAGCATAGCGCACCATGTAGTACGCGATTGGGAACGCGATCAGCGCGGCGGCGGCGGTGACGGCCGCGGCCATCAGGGTGGTGCGGATGAAGACGTCGGCGTTGGCGCGCGTGAACAGCTGCCCGTAGGTAGCGAGCGAGAATTCGCGAACGATGTTGCCGGAGAATTCGTCAATGAAGAAAAAACTCTGCAGCAGCAACGCAAACAGCGACCCGAGGTAGATGACACCCAGCCACAGCAGCGGCGGGGCAAGCAGCAGCACCAGCAGCAGCTTCTGATGCAGGTAGAGCGCCGTGGAGATCCGCGAAGTCAAGGAAGGCTGGGCGTAAGCCGCGCTCATGCGCCCTCCGCGAGCGGCTGGTTGAGGTGGCGCGACCAGACGAGCCTGACCGCTTCACCCGCATGCTCTGCGTGTTCGCCGTCGCCGGCGTTCTGTTGCATCACCGCCAGTTCGCCGCCGCCGTCGAGCGCGACCGCGTAGCGGGTGGTGGCGCCGTGGTAGGTCACCGCGCGGATGCGGCCGGTAACGCAGAGCCAGCCTTCAGTCACCGGCCCGGATACCTTTGTCATAGTTATTTTTTCCGGCCGGATCGCGAAGGCCTGCGCCGATCCGGTGAGCCGGCGCGCCAGCTCGCCGGTGCAGACGTTCGACACACCTACGAAGCCGGCGACGAATGCGGTTGCCGGATGTTCGTAGATTTCGGCCGGCGCGCCGATCTGCTCGATGCGGCCGTGGTTGAACACCGCCAGCCGGTCGCTCATCGCCAGCGCCTCGCCCTGGTCGTGCGTCACATAGATGAAGGTGATGCCGACCTGGCGCTGCAGGGCCTTGAGTTCCTCCTGCATCTGTTCGCGCAACTTGAGGTCGAGTGCGCCCAGCGGCTCGTCCAGCAGCAGCACGCTCGGCCGGTTGATCAGCGCGCGCGCCAGCGCCACGCGCTGGCGCTGTCCACCGGAGAGCTGGTTGGGCCTGCGGGTACCCAGGGCTTCGAGCTTGACCAGCCCGAGCATCTCCTGCGAGCGCCGGCGCCGCTCGGCCGCCGCCACCTTGCGGATCATCAGACCGTACTCGACGTTCTCGGACACGGTCATGTGCGGAAACAGCGCATAGTCCTGGAACACCGTGTTGACGTCGCGCTGGTACGGCGGCACGCCCTCGACATTGGCGCCGTGAATGACGATATTTCCGGCGTCCGGCTGCTCGAATCCGGCGATCAGCCGCAGACAGGTGGTCTTGCCCGAGCCGGAGGGACCGAGCATC
>JAXIOX010000029.1:0-3764 GCA_045403275.1 Burkholderiales bacterium
GGAAAGCTGCGGATCGCCCGCCGCGCGCGCGAGCAGCAGCGCGCCGACCATGCTCGCGACGATCGCCATGGCCTTCTCGTACGCGGCGTTCTTTCCCCACTCGGGGAACTGACGCTCGACTAGCCCAATGAGCTCCTTGACGCGGCGGCTGACGGCGCGTCGGACTTCGTCATTTTGGCGCGGCACTTCGCTGCCCGCAGCGGCGAGCGCGCAGCCCAGCCCCTTCTCGGGCGCCTCGACATGCCTATCGGCGAGATACGAGTCCACCAGGGCCATCAGCTCCTCCCCCGGCTTGGCGCGGGCGACAGCGCGCGACAGGTTCTCGATCGACTCGACGCTCGCCTGCTCGGCGGCCTGCGCAAGCAGCGCGTCGCGCGACGCGAAGTGCGCGTAGAAGCCGCCGTGCGTGAGGCCCGCTTCCTTCATCACGTCCGCGACGCCGACGCCCTCGTAGCCGTGCTTGCGGATGGCTTGCGCCGCGGCGCGTAGGATGCGCTCGCGCGTCTGCTCCTTCTTGAAACCTGCCTTGACTTCTCTCATATGACGGATATCATATTTTATCTTGTAACTTCTGTCAAGTGAATGGGAATCGCCCGTGCCTAGGATCACCCGCTCTTCACCGCGACGGTCACTGATCGACCGCTATTGGCCGGTTTTTGCCTCTCGCTCGTCGGTCTAAAATTCCGAAGAAGCGGGCCTTCGCTCACTTCACATTGCTCATTTTGTGATTCTTTGCGTCTTTGCGCCTTTGCGTCCAATGTATTGACCTTTTCTTGAAACTGCCTTTCTTCGTGTTATCTCGCGTCCCCTCGCAATCTTGACGACGGGCTAGCGGCCGATCACCTCGCCGAAGCGTACCCACTCCCTGCCGTCGAAGCGCATCAACTGCAATTGCTTGACCGGGTCATAGTCGGTCGGGCTGGTGTTGATGCTGACACCGGGCAGCAGCATCGGCAATTCCAGATTCCTGAGATTCCCCGCCTCCTTCATCACCCTGTCGCGCGTCAATTCGTCGCCGCACTGCTTCAGGACGTGTACCAGCAGTTGCGCGTTGGTATAGGCGTAGACGTTGTAGATCTCCGCCACGTCGCCGTCCGGGAAGTACTTCTTCATCCATGCCAGCCATTCCCTGGTAGCGGCATCGTTCTTCCATTGCGGGTCGGTCGGATCCTTCACGTACGCGGACGAAATTACCCCCACGGATTTTTCCAGACCTGCGGGCCGTAGCACTGCCGTGACCGAAGTGGCGCTATAGGGGATGAAGTGCAGCGGCTTCCAGCCGATGTCGTGGACCTTGCGGATGGATTGGGCCGCGAACTTAGGCGAAGCGAAGCTGAACAGCGTATCGGCCCCCGAACTCTTTAACGTGGCGATCTGTGAATCCACGGACGGATCGGTCGACTCATAGGATGCTTCGGCGACGATCATCGTGTCGGCCCTGGCTCCGAGGTGATCTCTCAGCGCCCTGACATAGTCCTTGCCGAAGTCGTCGTTCTGGTTGAGCACCGCGATCTTCGCGTCGGGACGGTTCTTCAGCAGGTACTGGACATAACCCGCGGTGCCGGTGCGCTGACTCGGCAGAAACGCCATCGTCCACGGAAAGTTCCTGGGGTCGCCCCACTTCATTCCGGTCGCCGCGATGAACAGTTGCGGCACACCCTTGGCGTTCAGGTACTTCATCGCCGCGGTGTTCGGCGGGGTGCCGAATGAGCTGAACAGAAGAAGGACCTCGTCGGATTCGACCAGCTTGCGCGTCTGCTCGATCGTCCTGGGCGGGCTGTAGCCGTCGTCCAGCGAGAGCAGCCGGATCTTGCGCCCGTTGACGCCGCCTGCGGCATTGACCATTTCGAAGTAAGCCGTCTCGGCCCTTCCCAGCGTCCCGAATGCAGACACCGGGCCGCTGTAAGGCATGGTCTGACCGATCTTGATCTCGGTATCCGTGACGCCGGGTCCGTACTTCTTCTCGGCGAACGCCGGCGAGGCGATCAGTGTCAGCAGCGGCAACAGCCATGCCGCGGCGCCGAGCACGAAGCCGATGACGAGCCTGGGATCGAGATTCCGTATCGAGATCATATTGTCACCCGTAGTGATCGACGTTCGATTTTCATCAGATTCCGGATACGGTGGCGTCGCCGGAGCGCGACGGCCGCTGGCGCAGCGCAGTTTTCCACTGCCCATCCGTTCTACTTTCCGCTGAAGCGTGGCGGACGTTTTTCCTTGAAGCTTCGCATCCCTTCCTGGAAATCCGCGGATCCTAGCAGCCTCGACTGAATCGCGCCGAACTGCGCCGCGGCCGCGGCCGGGCCTTCGCGCTGCGCCAGACGGGCATTCTCGATGGTTGCCGCGAGCGCGAGCGGCGACTGTTCGGCGATGTGCTTCGCGATCTCGGCGGCGCGTTCGAACTGACGGCCGGGTTCCACGATCTCCTGGATGAAGCCGAGCCGCAGCGCGGTGTGCGCATCGAACTCGTCGCCAGTCAGCAGATAACGCATCGCGTTGCCCCAGCCGGCGCGCTCCACCATGCGGAATGTCGCGCCGCCGGTCGGCAGCAAACCGCGCTTGACCTCCAGTTGCGCGAAACGCGTATCCGAAGCAGCAATGACGATGTCGGCGGCCAGCATCAACTCAATTCCGAGCGTGAAGCAGATTCCCTGAACCGCCACCACCACGGGTTTGCTGCGAAACGGCGGACGCAAGCCGAACGGGTCGATCTCGCCTTCCTCCACCAGCAGCGTGTTGCCGCCGAGATGAGGCGCAACCTTGGGCAGATCCAATCCGGCGGTGAAGTGTGTCCCTTCCGCGAAAAGCACCGCACATCGTGCCCGCGGTTCGCGGTCGAAAGCGGTATACGCTTGCGCCAGCCCGCGCAGCATCACCGGCGTGAAGCCGTTCAGTTTCGCCGGCCGGTCGATGCCGATCAGAAACAGTCCGTCGTGAAGTGCGGTCGTAATGCGGCCGTCGGCTGGATCCTGATGTGTCATCGTTCAATCCTGGACGGACGGAACCCGAACTCGGGTCAACGTTTACCCGTTTCGCCTGCGATCGTGCGCTCACGGTGGGTCGCGTTATCAGGGAGCCGGCGCTCGTACACCGAGGACATCAGGGGTGATGAGATCATGAAATCGGCGGAAGCGCGGTTGCAGGCGACGGGGATGTTCCAGACCACGGCAATCCTGAGCAGCGCTTTCACATCGGGATCGTGAGGCTGAGGCTCGAGCGGATCCCAGAAGAAGATGACGAAATCGATGGTCCCTTCCGCGATCTTCGCGCCGATCTGCTGGTCGCCGCCAAGCGGCCCGCTCTGGAGTTTTTCGATGGGCGTGTGCAAAGCGTCTTCGAGAAGGGTGCCGGTGGTTCCGGTGGCAAGCAACTCATGGTGTGCGAGAAGGTCGCGGTTGAAGCGCGCCCATTCGAGCAGATCTTGTTTCTTGTTGTCGTGTGCGACCAGCGCAATGCGCTTTCGCGGTGCGATTGCTGCGGAGGCAGGATTCATGAACGCACCTTCACTGTAATTAGAGTTTGCACAGCCCGTTCCAGGCGCGATCAGGCGGCGGAAAGCACCCGACGTCAGATCGCCGACAGCCCACCATCCGCCAGGTACACACCGCCGGTACAGATGCTGGCTTCGTCCGACGCAAGAAACACGATCAGCCTGGCCACTTCCTCGGCCGTGCCATAACGCTTGAGCGGCAAACCGGTGAGAATCACCTCACGGGCCTTTTCCGGGGCGCCGGGCGAACGGCCCTCCTCGATGTTGCGGATCA
>JAXIOX010000043.1:0-3685 GCA_045403275.1 Burkholderiales bacterium
GGACCAGTCCCGGATTCTGTTGGACGAGACGCTCGATGCCGCGGCCCTGCAGCGATAACAACTGCAAACCGTGACGGGCGGCGAAATCCTGCAGGTTGCGCGCCGGCGCCGCGGTGGTTACGAAAAAGGCGTCGAGCTTACCGTCCTGCAGGCGTCGCATTGCTTCTTCCGGCCCGCCCTGCCGGGCCTCGGCCAGATCCCCGATTTTCAGTCCGTACGCCCCCAGCACCATCACGGCGTCATAACGTGTGCCGGAACTTGGCAGGCCGATGTCGACGCGCTTGGCGCGCAGGTCCGAGACCTCGCGGATCGGCGAACCGGGCGCTACGACAAGGTGAATCGGCTCCGGGAACAGACTGCCCAGCGCGCGCAGCGTCGTGACGGGATCGCCACGCGTAAACGGTTCCTCGCCGGCAAAGGCGCGGGCGGCGACATCGCTCTGGATCACGGCGTAATCGGCCTCGCCGCTGGCGAGGAGCCGGACATTCTGCACGCTGCCCTCGGTCTCTCGATTGCGGATCTTTGACTTTCCGCTTTCCTTCGACGCACCCTGTATCAGCACCGCCCCGAAGCGGGAGTACTGGCCGCCGCGCGGCCCGCTGGCGAACGTGTAGGTGTGCTGGCGACGCTCAAGCCGGCGGTTGATGTTCTCGGCGGCACGATCGAGTTCCTCCGCGATGACCTCTTCTTCCTGCGGTCCGATCCCGGGCGGCGGCAGATCCACCGTCGCCGCGAGCTTGTCGATGAGCCGTTTCGAGCGCGACGGCGCAGCGGTGTTCTCGAAATCCGGGGCAGGCGTCACGCCATCGCCCGCCGCGGCGATACTCTTCCAGCCATCGCCGGACCATTCATAGGTGGAGCTGCCATAGGCGTACGCCAGATCGCCGGCGCGCTGCTGGGCCTTAATGCCGGTCAACCCCTTTTCCTTCGCGCCCAGGACGTAGGCGAGGCTCGCGGGGCCGAGCTTCTCCCAATCGTCAAACTCGTAATCCTTCGCGAACTTCAGGGTGGCATTGAAGTACACGACGAGTCGCTTATTTCCATCCTCGGCCGCCGGCAATGGCGAGCTGCCCCGGCGCTGGAGCGCCGACACCTCGAGCAGCCCTGGCTCGAACTTCTGCGCGAGCTTTTCCTGCACCTCGCTGCGCAGCGCCTGCGCATCCGGTCCGCGCGCGCAGCCGCCCAGAAGCAATAGCGCGGCACACACGCCCAGTAGTCCATTCGTAAAACGTCCTGTGCGCATCATGGTCAGAATCCGAATGCCGGCAATGCCAGGAAACCCTGAATGATCAGGGCATTCATGATGTCGATGAAGAATGCCCCAACCATCGGAACAATGAGAAAGGCCAACGGCGAAACGCCGGTACGCTCGGTGACGGCCTTCATGATCGCGAGCGCGGCCGCGGTCGACGACATGCCGAAACCCACGTGGCCTGCCGCCATGATGGCGGCATCGTAGTCCTTGCCCATGACGCGGAAGGTGACGAACACGGCATAGAGCGCCATCGCTACTACCTGCAGGACCAGGATGATCAGCAACGGGCCGGCCATGCTCACCAGGTCGAGCAGCTTCATCGCCATAAGCGCCATGACCAGGAACAGCGACAACGACACGCCGCCGATCAGTTCGATGCTGCGGTCGTCGACGCGGAAAATGCCGGTGAATGATGCGATATTCCGGATCAGCACGCCAAGCAGCAACGCGAACAGGAAATCCGGCAGGATGAGGCCGCCGCCTTCCATCCAATTGGCCAGCAGTCTGCCGCCGGCGAGACACACCAGCACAAGAAACAGCGCGCCCAGGAACGATTGGGCCGTTACAGTCTCCTCCTCCCCGGCCTGCAATGTTGCTTTGGCCTTGCCTGCTTTGGCCTTGCCGGCTTTGGCCTGAGCGGGACCGCTGAGACCGTGACGCTGAATGAGGTACACCCCCAACGGGCCGCCCATCAGGGCACCGACCACAAGGCCCGCGGTCGCGAACGCCATGGTCAGTTCCATGGCGCTGTGCAGATTCATGGTTTCACCAAGTCGTGCCGCATACGCTGCGCCCGTGCCATGGCCGCCGGTGAGCGTGACCGACCCACCGAACAATCCAAAAACAGGATGCAAATCCATGGCCCACGCGGCCGCCAACCCGACTGCATTCTGGACCACGATAAAGACAGTGCAGACGAGCAGGAAGATGGCGAGTTTCGATCCGCCCTTGATGAGCATGCGCGCATCGGCCGCAAGCCCAACCGTAGTGAAGAACGCGATCAACAGGCTGTCCTTCAGGCTCATGTCGAAGGACACCCGGGTGTTCGCAAAACCATCCGCCATCGCCAGGATCACGGCGATCAGGACACCGCCAACGACTGGCGGCGGGAGGCTGAAGCGCTGGAGAACCTGCACCCGGCGTACCAGCATCTGGCCCGAGAAGAAGACCAGCAACGCCACAACCAGCGTGTAGAGCAGGTTGACTTGCACCGTTGTCATGTCATGAATCCCGGCAGCCCCTCGTCATTGCTCGCGCCTGTCGCCCTGCAGCCAGCGAATCCGGCGCGCGACACAGGCAGATGCGTCGCACGCCGGCGGTCCATCAACTACCTGCTAGTGCGCTATTACCATGGCGAAGTAGCCCAGCACGGTGAGCAACACGCCCGAGACCGCATAGGCCACCGGGAAACCGATCCACGGCACCGAACTGTTGATTTCCTTGGCCGCCTCGCGGCACGGCCCGGAGTGACTGCGCGCGCCGGCCACGGCGCCCATCAGCACCGCCGGGTTGGTCTTGAACATGTGGTAACCGATGGCCCAGACGATAAACGGCGGGATGGTGCAGGCCACGAACCCGACCAGGAAAATCTTGATCGCGATGGCGCCGGTCAGTGACTCCAGCAGGGTCGCGCCCGAGTTGAGGCCCACGATCGCCACGAACACCACCAGGCCGAGATCTTCCAGCACATTGCGTGCCGCATTCGGCGTGCTGCCGAAGAAGCGCAGCCGCGACGACACCGAGGCGACAATGATCCCGGACACCAGCAAGCCGCCGGCGTTGCCGAGACCCACCTGGCTGCCGAAGGCCGGAAACTGGATCATGCCGATCAGGAAGCCGAGGATCATGCCCACCGACAGAGTCAAAAGATCGGTGGCGGTGCTCGGCCGCGCGATGATGCCTATCATTTCGGCGGCGCGCTGCACCGCCGATTTCAGACCCACGACAAACAACACGTCGCGTTTCTGCAACTTGGTTTCGAGACCGACCGGGATCGGCACCCCGCCGCGCTCGATCTTCTGGAGATGGACCTGGCCGGCGATTTCGGAATCGCGGTACGTCTTGAGGGCTTTGCCGATCGCCTCACTCTTGGTGACCAGGATCTCGGCCTGGTCGAGCGGGACATTGAGCACGCGCTCGTCCGGCAGTTCCGGCCCGATCAGGCCCATCTTGTCGGTCAGTGCTTCGATACGGCCACCGAGGGCGATGATGTCGCCCTTTTGCATGACCAGTTCGGGATCGGCGCCGAGCAACTCGTCGCCGCGCCGCACATTGACCACGCGGTATTCCGGGTTGGCCGCGCGAAACTGCGCGATGCTCTTGCCCGCCGTGGTCGGATTGTCCAGCCGGTAGGCGCGCAGCCCCCCGGGCCGGTAGCCGGAGAGGCCGGCATCATCGACGTTCTTCACGCCGAACTCTTCCTCGTACTTC
>JAXIOX010000028.1:0-4472 GCA_045403275.1 Burkholderiales bacterium
AGCAGGTGCAGCAACCGCGGCAGCCGCACGATGTGACGGACATTCGCGTCCACCCAGGCGGGCGCGCGGCTCGACTGATCCACCCAGACGGTCTTCATTCCCAGGCGTTTGGCGGTGCGCAGGTTTTCCAGGCTGTCCTCCACCATGATGCAGCGCCGCGCCAGCAGCCGGTGCGTGCGCAGCAGTCTGCGGAATCCATGCGCATCGGGCTTGGGCCGGAAGCGGGTGCGCTCGATCGAGAATACGTCGTCGAACATGTCGTCCACGCCCAGCGCAGCCAGGATTGCCCGCGAGTAATGCGCCGGAGCATTTGAGAAGACGATCTTGCGTCCGGGCAGGCGCCGCAATACCGATCGCAGTTCGCGGCGGCCCACCAGCAGGTTTTCGATTTCAGGGAAGCGGTGGGTTTCGCGCAGGAAATGATGCGGGTCGATGCCGTGATGGCGAATCAGGCCAACCAGTGTGGCGCCATAGCGGCGCCAGTAGAACTGGCGCAGATCGTTGGCCGCATCCGCGCCGAGATCCAAATGCTCGGCAAGATAAGCGGTCATCGACCGGTCGATATGCGGAAAGATGTGCGGGCGCGCATCGTGCAGCGTGTTGTCCAGATCGAAGATCCACGTTCTGCCGCTGAAACGGGTTTGCACTGCGACTACCGGTTGCGGATCAGCGTGCCCACGCCCTGATCGGTGAGCACCTCCAGGAGCAGCGCGTGCTCGACCCGCCCATCGATGATATGCACGCTCTTCACCCCGCTCTTGGCGGCATCGAGCGCCGAACCGATCTTCGGCAACATGCCGCCATGGATGGTACCGTCGGCGAACAGTCCGTCCACCTGTTTGGGAGTGAGCCCGGTCAACAGATTGCCGTTCTTGTCGAGCACGCCCGGCGTGTTGGTAAGCAGGATGAGCTTTTCCGCGCGCAGTACCTCGGCAAGCTTGCCGGCAACAAGGTCGGCATTGATGTTGTAGGACTGGCCGTCTTCGCCCACGCCGATCGGCGCCACCACTGGAATGAACTCGCGGCTCTCCAGCAGCGAAATCACTTCCGGATCGATGCTCTGGATCTCGCCCACCTGGCCGATGTCGAGCATCTCGGCGGCGTTGTCCTCGTTCTGCAACAGCATCTTCCTGGCGCGGATGAAGGAGCCATCCTTGCCCGTCAACCCGATGGCACGGCCGCCGTGCTGGTTGATCAGGTTGACGATGTCCTTGTTCACCAGCCCGCCGAGCACCATCTCGACGACGTCCATGGTCTCGTGGTCGGTGACCCGCATCCCCTGGATGAACTCGCCCTTCTTGCCGACGCGCTTCAGGAACTCATCGATCTGCGGCCCTCCCCCGTGCACCACGACCGGGTCCATGCCGACCAGCTTCAGCAACACTACATCGCGCGCGAACGAGTGCTTCAGTTTCTCGTCCGTCATCGCGTTGCCACCGTACTTGATCACGATGGTCTTGCCGTGGAAGCGGCGAATGTAGGGCAGCGCCTCGGCGAGAATCTGCGCCTTGTGCGTGGCGTCGGTGGGTGAAATGGGCATGGTGCGTTCGCTTGGTCGTGGAGCGCGAATTCTACCGCGGGAAATTCTGTTTCAGAGAAAAAACAAAGGCGGCCGCAGCCGCCTTCGCCCGGGAAAAGACGCGATTACTGGATCGAGAGTTTCTTTGCAGTCACTGCCGCCTTCTTAGGCAGCCGAAGCTCCAGCACGCCCTCGTTGTATTTCGCCTTGGCCGAGGCTTCATCCACGTCCTGTGCCAGGTTCAAGGCACGATACACCTTGCCGTAGTAACGCTCCGAACGCAGGACCTTCTCGCCCTGCTTGTCTTCGCGCTCGCGCTTGACCTCGGTGCTGATCGCCACCTGGTTGCCATTGATGGTGACGTTGATGTCTTCTTTCCTTACGCCCGGGATTTCGGCCTGGACGACATAGGCACCATCGTCCTCCTTCACATCGATGCGGAACTGCGCCTGCCCCTGGTTCTCGAAAGTCATCGGGCGCACAAAAAAGCCCTTGAAGAGATCGTCAAAGGTCTCGTCAAGCGGGTAGCTGTAGCGGGCCAAATTTGCCATATCCATCTCCTATTGCGATTTAAAGATTGTGTCGGGCGTCCGCCGCCCTTGCCCGTTATATGTGCGCGGGTGGTGCTTTTTTAAAGGCCTTTCAAGTCCGGCGAACACTCTGTTCGCATTCTCGCGACGGCTGAAACCCAACGACCAGGAGTCACGTTTATCCTTCTGTTTTATAGACGCTTTTTATAAACTCCAGGGCTTCCCCCGGCGCGTGCGACGAAGCAAATTGAGGCGCCCCGCATCGGCGGATTTTTTTTGGATCCACTGGTACAAGCCACCGCATACCGCTATGTACGCCGCGGGCGGTTGCTCCGTCCGGCCGCCCGCAACGACATCCAGTCGCGTTCGCGCAACGTAACTTGGGGTGCAGAAAGTGCGGGGTCCGGTCCGCATTTCCCAAGCGGGGCCTGACAACGATCGTAGGGTTCTGCAGCCGGGCAATTCGACAACCAGCCAGGGAGAATCAAATGGTAGACAGCAAAAAGAGGCTCGCCAGCCTTGCGATTGCGGCGACCGCGGCAGCTTTATTCATGACAGGTTGCGCCGCCACCGGAGGCTCCTCCGGTGGCAGCAGCGCCAAAGTCCAATGTAACGCCGGCAATTCCTGCAAAGGCTTGAGCGAGTGCAAGACGGCAAACAGCTCCTGCAAGGGACAGAACGCCTGCAAGGGCCAGGGCTTTGTGATGCTTACGCCGGCGGAATGCAAAACGGCGGGAGGACGGGCGTAAACTTGGCCGATCCTGGCACCACGGGGTATCCATTGGTGCGGATGCCCCGTTTTTCACTCGACATGCAACACCCATGACAGCACAACCTGGGCTCGGCTTCGGGCTGGGCCTGCGCACCGATCATTACGAAGAGATCCTCGCGTCCCGGCCCAACGTGGACTGGTTCGAGGCGCTCACGGAAAATTATCTGGTGCCGGGCGGCAAGCCGTTGCATTACCTGGACCGCATCCGCGCCGAATTCCCCATGGTTCTGCACGGCGTATCGCTGTCGATCGGAAGCCACGAGGCGTTGGACCGCGAATACCTCAAGGCGCTCAAGCAGCTCGCGCAGCGGGTGGAGCCGGCCTGGGTGTCGGATCATCTGTGCTGGACCGGCATTGCCGGCCGAAACCTGCACGACCTTTTCCCGCTACCCTATACCCAGGAAGCGGCCGGGCACGTCGCCGCGAGGGTGCGCGAGGTCCAGGATTTCCTGGGACGGCAGATCCTCCTCGAAAACGTGTCCACCTACGTGACCTTCCGGCAGTCGGAGATGAGCGAGTGGGAATTTCTTTCGGAAATCTGCGCGCGCGCCGATTGCATGATCCTGCTCGACATAAACAATATCTACGTCAGCGCCTACAACCACGGCTTCGATGCGCATGCTTTTCTGGACGGCGTGCCGGCGGCGCGGGTGCGGCAATTCCATCTTGCCGGGCACAGCAATTGCGGCACCCATATCATCGATACCCACGACGCTCCCATCATCGACCCGGTATGGGAGCTTTACCGGGCGGCGCTGCAGCGCTTCGGGCAGGTCGCAACCATGATCGAGCGCGACGACCACATCCCGCCGCTGGCGGAGCTGGTGTCGGAACTGGATCAAGCGCGCCAGAGCGCGGCGCAGACACTGGCCACCAAGGTTGCGGCATGAACTCGCTCAGCGGCACCCAGGCACGCTTCCAAGCCTACGTGCTCGCGGGCGATGGCGGGATTGTCACCGAGATCGCCGGTGCGGACGACGCATTCCGCCGCACCCGGCTGGATATTTATTACAACGCCTACCGGCTGCGGCTCGCGGAAGCCCTTGCCACCGATTACGAAATCCTCAAATCTTACGTCGGCGACGAGATCTTCGATGCCATCGTCCGCGATTACATCGACGCGCGTCCATCGGTATTTCGCAACGTGCGCTGGTTCGGCGGGCATCTTGCCGATTTCCTGCGCGACCAGCCGCGTTACGCCGGGCAGCCGATACTGGCCGACATGGCGCGGTTCGAGTGGACGCTGGGGCTGGCTTTCGATGCGGCGGATACGGCAGCCCTGCGCTTCGAAGACGTAGCCGCGGTGCCCCCCGAAGCCTGGGCCGGGCTGCGCCTCACGCCGCACCCGGCGCTTCACGTCATCGATCTGCGGACCAATGCCGTCGCGGTCTGGAACGAACTCAAGAATTCGGATCACGGCATCGCCCCGGAAAATCTGCCCGAGCCGATGCGGTGGGCCATCTGGCGCAAGCAGCTCTCGCCCTACTTCCGCTCGCTCGAAACCGACGAAGCCTGGGCGCTGAATGCCATGCGGAATCACCTCAGTTTCGGCGAAATCTGCGCCGGGCTGTGCCAGTGGCTGCCCGAAGAGCAGGCCGCGCCGCGTGCAGCGGCACTGTTGCGCGGCTGGGTGGACGAAGGCTGGATCGTA
>JAXIOX010000136.1:0-9194 GCA_045403275.1 Burkholderiales bacterium
GCGAAGATCTACATAGAACTGGCTTGTCGCAACGTCGTCGTCATCGACAACGCCGCTCAGATCAAATCCAACCCGGAGAGCCTCGCCAAAATCAGCTTCAAACTGGCCGAGGTCTTCCAGCGCGTGGGCGCGGAATTCAGGGCCCCCAGCCTGCCGAAGAATCCGGAATTCGACATGAAGGCCGCCGATATTTCGGGTTGGAATGCGAAGTCGTAGGAATCGCGCAGGCGATTACTGGTGACGGATCGCATCTCTTGCTGGAAAAGAAAAAAGCCCGGTTGCCCGGGCTTTTCTCTTTGAGTGCCGTGTTGAACTGGCCGAAATCCGCCAGGCAATCGACACTGCCGTCAGGCTTACGCGGGGCGAATGTTCGAGGCCTGATCACCCTTGGGACCGGTGGTCACGTCAAACGTGACCTTCTGGTTTTCCTGGAGTGACTTGAAGCCGTTGCCCTGGATCGCGGAGAAATGGGCAAAAAGATCCTTGCCGCCGCCGTCCGGAGTAATGAAACCGAAACCCTTCGCGTCGTTGAACCACTTGACGGTACCTGTAGCCATAAATTTACTTTCCTAATAAAAATTGAAAATGGGCTGTTTGCCCGAGTGCGGATACTTCAAGAGGAGAAATTAAGGAGATCTGAGGGGTACCGGAAACGGATACAACGGACCAGCAATATCAGCGCTTGGAGAATCCTGCGCCGCCTTTATACGCCCTATTTTCGGCAGGGTCAAAGCATTTCTGTGGTTATTCTTAGACCGTATCCTGCGGCTCGATCAATGCCAGCGCGCCGAGAATCAACAAGACCGACGCCGCGATGAAGTACCCGACGTAGTTGGCCGACGCCAGCCACCCAGCCGCGGCAAGCAACAGGCCCGCGTCCTTCTGCATCATCGGCAGGATCGGAGTGAAAGCAAAACGACCGATGCCGATGCCGGCGGCCAGAGTCAGCATGCCGGTAACTGCGAACAGAAGTCCTGATGGTTGACGCACCGTGCCCCCCGTAATCAGGCGATGTGGAAAATAAGCATCGAGCTTGTAACCGACCGCCCGCGGGCAAACAAGACACAGTCACTGGATATTTCAAGTCGCGATTCGTGCTGCGGACAGTCGGACTCAGCACGCACTTGCTTTTCGTTGTTCACCGCGTCCCCAGTCCCGAGTCCTGATGTTCCTCACTTTGGATGCACCGGCTCATTCCCCGCCACAGGTCACTGTCTTTGATATAACGCCGTAACCGCCCTACACTTGCGTCGGGAAAGGAGGGAAATCCGGCATGCATGATCTGGTCATCCGCGGCGGCATCGTCATTGACGGCACCGGCGCGCCGCGCCGTATCGCGGACGTCGCAATCGACGGTGAAACGATCACCGGGATCGGCACTGAGATCGGGCGCGGGCGCCGCGAAATCGACGCCAGGGAAATGCTGGTCACTCCGGGCTTCGTCGACATCCACACCCACTACGACGGCCAGGCCACCTGGGATCCCTACCTCACTCCTTCATCCTGGCACGGCGTGACGACGGTCATCTTCGGCAACTGCGGCGTCGGCTTCGCCCCCGTACGCCCGGGAACCGCACCCTACCTGATCAACCTCATGGAGGGCGTGGAAGACATCCCCGGCACGGTGCTGGCCGAGGGCGTGAGTTTCGACTGGGAGTCCTTCCCGGAATACCTCGACGTTCTGGCCGCGGCGCCCAAGGTGATGGACGTCGGCGCGCAGATGCCGCACGGGGTGCTGCGCTTCTACGTGATGGGCGAGCGCGGCGCCGACCATGCCGAAACTCCGACCGATGCGGAGATCGCCCACATGGGTGTGCTGCTCGAGGAAGCACTGCACGCCGGGGCACTCGGACTCACCACCTCGCGCACCATAAAGCACCGCGCACGCGACGGCCGGCTCACACCGGGCCTTTCTGCCGGCGAACCGGAACTGTTCGGCCTCGCGAGGGCGATGAAGCGTGCCGGGCGCGGTGTCATCGAAGTCAACTCCGACTTCGGTCCGGGCGAGTTCGACGCGTTGCGTTCGGCAGCGGCGGTCGCGCAGCGGCCGCTCTCGGTGCTGCTGCTGCAGGTCAACAACGCGCCGGACCTGTGGCGCGAAACCCGCGCGCAGATCCACGAAGCGCGCAAGTCGGGCCTCTCCGTGAACGGCCAGGTCGGGTGCCGGCCGATCGGCGTAATGATGGGGCTGGAGACGACGGCGCATCCGTTTTCCACCCATCCTGCGTGGACCGCAATGGACGGGCTTTCCCCCGCCGCGCGCTTCGAACGGCTCCAACGCGATCCGCAGTTGCGGCGCGTGCTGGTGGAAAAGCTTCCCGACGACGAGCACACCCGCAGCATCGGGCGGGCGTTCGCACGTACCTACGTCCTGGACGACGCGTACGACTATGAACCGCACACTTCAAACAGCCTCGCTGCCAGGGCGCAGGCGCAGAAGCGCGGTCCATGGGCACTGGCACTCGAGGCGCTGATGGCGAATGAAGGCAAGGGCCTGCTGACGCACACCTTCGAGAACTACACCGAGGGCAGCCTCGAGGTGATTCGCGAAATGCTGGTGGACGAGGCCACCATCATGGGGCTGGGCGACGGCGGGGCGCACGTCTGCACCATCTGCGATGCGAGCTCGCCCACTTTCCTGCTCACCCACTGGGCGCGCGACCGCAGTCGCGGCCGGAAGTTGCCGCTGGAATTCCTGGTGCGCAAGCAGACCCGCGACACTGCGGCGGCCTACGGCCTGCAGGACCGCGGCGTCCTTGCACCCGGCTACCGCGCCGACCTCGACGTCATCGACTTCGAACGCCTGCGGTTGTGCAAGCCCGAAGTGGTCTACGACCTGCCCGCCGGCGGACGGCGCCTCACGCAGCGGGCGCAAGGTTACAGACACACGTTTGTCGCGGGCACCGAGACCCTGTGCGACGACGAGCATACCGGCGCGCTCCCGGGACAGCTGCTGCGGTAACGAACCGCGTAACATTGACCTGACACGGCCGGCACCCGCGCGCGCAATTCGCGTCACCTCAATCAGACATGGCAAAACAGGGCAACTGGGCCTTTCCCGAGGCCGCGCAACCGAACCCCGCAAAGGTCCGCTTCGACCTCGACGCGGCGCTGGACGCCGTGGTCATGCTGCGTGCGGAGGTTCCGGAAGACGCGTTCACCGCCTCTATTCTCGGCACCGAACGCATCGGCAACGGCGTGGTGATTCGCGAAGACGGGCTGGTTCTCACCATCGGCTATCTCATCACCGAGGCCCACGCGGTATGGCTGACGACCAACAGTGGCGCGGCGGTCGCGGGATATCCGCTGGCCTATGACCAGGTAACTGGTTTCGGCCTGGTACAGCCGCTCGGCCGGCTCGACGCCCCGTTCCTGCAGCGCGGTTCGACAGCGTCGTGCGCGGCCGGTGACGACGTGATCGTGATCGGCCACGGCGGGCGGGCGCACGCGCTGAAAGCAAAAGTCATCGCCAAGCGCGAGTTCGCCGGTTACTGGGAGTACGTGCTTGACGAAGCGCTGTTCACTGCGCCGGCGCACCCTCAATGGGGCGGTGCGGCAGTGGTCGGCAGGGACGGACGGCTGCTCGGCATCGGTTCCCTGGTGATCGAGGAAAATCACAACGGCCGCAAGGTCCGGGGCAACATGGCGGTGCCGATCGATTTGCTGGAGCCGCTACTCGAGGACCTGATCAGGTTCGGCCGCGCTAATCGCCCGCCGCGTCCGTGGCTGGGAATGTACACGATGGAAGCCAACGGGCAACTCGTGGTTGCCGGAATCGCCGACAACGGTCCGGCGGCTCGTGCCGGCGTGCGCCAGCGCGATCTGGTGCTCGAAGTGGCGGGCAGCCGCGTCACCGAACTCGCCGATCTGTTTCGCAAGGTGTGGAGCCTGGGGCCCGCGGGCACCGAAATTCCGCTCACGCTGGGACGCAACGGCGATCTGGTGCGCGCGCGGTTGCGCTCCGCCGATCGCAACGATTTTCTCAGGAAACCGCAACTGCACTGACAGGCCCCCAACGGTCAGCGGCGTCAGCGCTTCGCCAGAAACTCCCGGGCACGCGCCAGTTCCGGACGCTCGGTATCGTGATTCGCGGTCAGGCTCTGCAGTTTCGCGTAGTAGTCGCGTGCAACGCCGGAATTGCCGGCGGCTTCCGCTGCGCGGGCGGCGCCGTAGACACTGCGGAAGCGATTGGCATCGCGCTTCAACGAGCGCTCATACTCGGCCAGTGCCTGCGCCGGCTGGCCTGTCTCCATCAGCATCTCCGCCAGCAATTCGCGTGAAGGCACGATGTTTCCCGGCGTGACCGGATGCTTGTCGCTCGCCTCTTCCGCCTCGGCGGCGGCACGCATCGACTGCAACGCCTCGTCATTGCGTTTTTCCACGAACGCTATCCATGCGTTGACCGTTTTGATCTGAAAATCCGCCTGTCCGGCCCAGTAACCGATTTTCGCGGCGGCCATTGCGTCCTTGAGTGCCTTCAGGCGTTGCAGGTCGCGGCGCGCCGCATTGATATCGCCGCTGCGAGCTGCGCCCAATCCGCGGGCGAATACCAGAATCGCCTCCGCCTGAGGGAATTTGTTCCACGCCAGATCGGGCGGCGACAACTCGAGCGCCGCCGCCTGCGCCCAATCGCGGTGTTCCAGAGCGATGCGCGACGGGATCGAGGCAAAGGCATACGCGGCAACGAAGTTCTCTACATTCACCTTGCGGATCGCGGCGACCTCGTCCGCGATTTGTTGCGCCGCCTTGTCCTGCGCCTGCTGCAAATGACCGAACACCATGTAATCCATTGCATGCAGCGCATCGTAGACGCCGATACCCAGCGTTTTCTCGGACAGCTCGCCTATCGCGGCGCGATACGAGGCGCGGTTGCCCTCAACCAATTCTTCCCACAGGCCGACCCGCGAAAAGATATGCGAAGGCATGTGCAGTGCGTGCGGAACCGACGGCGCGATTCCGGCGTAGACGCGCGCCGCCGGGAGACCCTTGTGCGCCAGTTCGGCGTAGTCGTAGGTGTGGATCAGATAGTGCGGCACGCCCGGATGGTTGGGGAATTTCCCGAACAGCGGCTCCAGAATTCCCGCAGCCTCGAGCTGGTTGGCAAAGGTCTTGTCGGTGGGCAGCGCGGCAGCGTCCAGCACCAGCGCGTACAGAATCTGCGCTTCGATATCCTGCGGATGGCGCCGCACAACGCTTTCCATCGCCTTCTGGAACGCGACCACGCGGGTCCTGTAGTCAATACTGTCCCAGTCTTTCAACAACACGTCCAGTGCGGCGATGTAGTCGCGCTCGCGCCCGCTGTTGGCGCCGATGCGCTGCGCCTCGGCCGCGGCGGCCACCGCCGCCTTCATTGCATTCGGGTTGGCGGGCCAGGCAAACGGATTGCCCATGGACATGATTGCGATGCCCCACTGCGCCATCGCGCACTGTGGATCCAGCTCCAGCACCCTGGCGAATGATTTTTTCGCGGGATCGAACCAGAACGAGTGGAACAGCGCCATCGCGCGATTGAATTCCTTCTGCGCGGCGGCGCTGCAGGAGACGGGGAAGTTTACCTCGCCGAGTTTCTCGGCAGGCGCGCCCTGTCGCGCAGCGTCGTCCTCGTGAGCCCACGCGCCGCGCATGCCGGCGCCAAGAAACACGGAGAGAGCAATTAAAGGCACGACCGTTATGTACTTCATGGCCAGATCCCCCTTTGGTCGAGAGCGCCCCTTGGACATTGGCAATCGCAACGTTGACTTCGCGATGCCACACCCCGCATGTGGCGGCAGGCGCGGGACCAGATTGCGCGCACCGCATGCGCCGAGTCAAGACCGCCGGCCTGCGTCGGACTGGACTCGCTGTGGCGCCAGCGCGGCCCACGGCGTAAAATTCCATTCATGCGCTGTCCTTATTGTCAAAGCCAGAACATCGCGCCGGCCCCGGAAGCAGTGCAAAGTCATGCGCTGCAGCACGTGGTTTATTATCAGTGCGGCGACTGCGGAAAACGGATTTCCGTGACCAAAGCACCTCGCCCGGGTGCCGCAAACCGGCCCTCCCATCCCATGCCCAAAGCCCAGGTATTCAGACGGGCACGCGGCAACCCGCGCGGGGCCCGCGGACGATAGCCGCGAACGCGTTCGCATCGACGTACGCCCGCATCGTGAACGTTATTCCGGAACTGGTACGCCGTGCCGAAAGTGCGTTCAACGCAAAAGCCGCAAAGGAAATACGACGAAAGGTCAACAGAATTTACCGGTGACCAGTGATTTCGTTGCTGGACCCCTGAATCTTTTGCTCGCGCACTGCCCCCGATTTGAAGTACATTGCCAACGCGATCCATGTCGCCTGACGCCGATACCAATACGATATGAACAGTGCCCTCACGTTCTTCCGCTCCCTGATCGCTGATCCACGGCGGGTTGCGGCCATCGCTCCGTCGAGCCCGGCGCTGGCTAACGCCATAACGGCAGAGATTTCGCCGGTTTCCGCCCCTGTCATCGAACTCGGGCCCGGCACCGGGGTATTCACCAGAGCGCTGCTTGCGCGAGGGGTTCCCGAAGACAAGCTGGCGCTGGTCGAGTACGGCCCCGACTTCGCACGCATGCTGCGGTCGCGCTACCCGCGTGCGCTCGTCCTGCGCATGGATGCGGCACGCCTGAAGTCGGTCCGCCTTTTCGGCGGCGAACCCGTCGGCGCGGTGGTTAGCGGGCTGCCGCTGCTGTCGATGCCTGCGAACGTGGTGACCGCCATCCTGGAAGGTGCATTCGCGCACATGCGTGCCGACGGGGCGTTCTACCAGTTCACCTATGGCCCGCGCTGCCCCGTTCGCCGCTCCATTCTCGAACGGCTCGGACTCAAGGCGGTCCGTATCGGCGGCGCGCTCGCCAACATGCCGCCCGCATCTGTCTACCGCGTCCGCAGGCGGCCACAGTTTCGAACACAGGGGCCGGGAAAGTCCATTCACCTTCACGGCGGCGACGGCGAGACTATTTAACGGCGCTACGCCGCTGGAAGGTCGAGTGCTGGTGGCCGGTTATGGCAACGTGCGTTTTTGACTACTCATGCTTGAGCGCATGAAACACGACATCGATCCTTGCGGCCAGCGGTTGCCGATAAAACTGGATACCACGTCCAACGGCGAATTCGTGCCGGTGCCGCTTTCATCCGCGAACCACACGGCCAATTACCTTGCGCGGCAAACGGCGACTGTCAATGCCAAACGCTTGGGACTCGGCCGGCGCGACTTTTTGCTGTCGGCCTGTGGCGCGGCTAGTACCCTGCTCGCGTTCAATGCCGCCAATGCAGCGGCCGGAAAGACCGGCGGTTTCTTCGATCTCCGCGCCGAGGCCGCGCTCGAACCACAGCTCGCCCAGGCCAGCCTGGAAAAAGCGGAGTTCATTTTCGACGTGCAGGGCCACTTCGTCGACCCCACCACTGCCTGGCTGAAGACCGCACCGGAGTCGGCATTCAAGTTTGCACCGAAGGGCGGATGTGCTCTGAACCACAATTCGGGGCCACGCAGCCATCTCGCGTGCCTGACCCGCGACGAGTTCCTGAAAGACGTCTTCCTCGATAGCGACACCGACATGATGGTGCTGTCCTTTGTGCCGGCCCGGCGCGACGCCTCGCCGCTAACCATCGAATCGGCGGACGCGGTACGCCGGATCGTGGACCGCATGGAAGGCAATCATCGCCTCTTGATCCATGGGCGCGTCAACCCGAACCAGCCCGGCGATATCGAGGACATGGAGGAGCTGAAAGAACGCTGGGGCGTGAGCGCCTGGAAGACCTACACCCAGTGGGGCTTCGACGGCAATGGATTCTTCCTGTCGGACGATGTCGGCATGCGCTTCATTGAAAAGGCGCGCGCACTCGGCGTAAAGGTGATCTGCGTACACAAAGGATTGCCGTTCGGGAAAAAGTCCTACGAGCACAGCCAGTGCAGCGATATCGGCGTGGTCGCAAAGCGTTTCCCCGATGTGAGCTTTCTGATCTATCACTCGGGATTTGTCCCCGGCGCCATCGAGGGCCCGTTTCTCGGCAACGGTGAAGGTGATGGCATCGACACGCTGATTCGCTCGTTGATCGAGAACGGCGTCAAGCCCGGAGCCAATGTCTACGCCGAACTCGGCAGCACCTGGCGCTTCCTCATGCGCGATCCACAGCAGGCCGCGCATTCACTTGGCAAGTTGCTGAAGTATTGCGGCCCGGACAACGTGCTGTGGGGGACCGACTCGATCTGGTACGGTTCGCCGCAGGACCAGATCCAGGCCTTCCGCACCTTCCAGATTTCGGCGGAATTTCGCGACAAGTTCGGCTACCCGGAAATAACGCCCCAGCTTCGCGCCAGGATATTCGGGTTGAACGCAACCCGGCCCTACAAGATCAGCGCGGAAGAAGTAAAAAAACGCGCCCGCGGCGACCGCGTCGCGCGCGAGCGTCTCGCCTACCTCGAGAATCCCAGCCCCCATTACCTCACCTACGGGCCCAAGACGCGGCGCGAATTCCTCAATCTGGTCAGGTGGAACGGCGGATCACGAGCGTAGAACCGGTTTTCCTCCCCAGTCCTTCATCCGTCGCCATCTTCGGGCCGATCACTTGTAGAAAATATGCCCGCCGATGCGTGCGACGGGTTGCCGTCCTCGCGACCAGCTCGGTCTGACGTAAGTCGCGTGATAGTGCAGGGCGCCGTTCAGCTGCGGCGCCTGCCGCCCGAAGTAGACGGCTTCGGCAACTTCCCCGGCCTGATGCCACTGCTCGCCTTCCGGGTGGGGAACGACGTCGAACTCGGTCCATGAGAATGCGCCCACGAAACGCTTGCGCCGACGGTCCCATCTTTTCTCGTAGACAACTTCGCAGACCGTTTCCGGGTATCGGCGCGAGACCACACGGTTCATCGTGACTTCCGCCACCGCGTATTTTCCCGCAAGCGGCTCGCCCCGGGCTTCGTAGTAAACGTTCAGCGCAAGACAGGTCAGTTCGCGCTTCTCCGAGCTGTTCGACTCGAGCCCATATATGAGTGCACCGAAGCTCGTGATGACCACTCCGACAATCACCGTGGTGATCCACGGAGTATTGTTTCGGGTGTGCCAGAAAAAGCGCGCATCGTTCCACCAGCCGGACAGCAGCGGAACACGGCGCGCGCTACGTCGCATGTAAAGGAGTTTACGCAATATTTTCCGTGACTGGTGGTTGGCTCGTTGCATCACATC
>JAXIOX010000064.1:0-10691 GCA_045403275.1 Burkholderiales bacterium
GAATCAACAGTTGAAGTGGCCGAAAGACGACATCCAGCCGACTTTCGCGTTGGTATCCCGAAAAAATGGCCGACACTTAGTGCCGGCCTCTTGCAGAAATATTTGTCTCACTGTTTCTTGTCTTTCTTTGCGTACCTTTGCGTCTTTGCGGTGAAAGGTGTCTCTAAGGCTTTTCGGCCAGCAGCGTTTCGATCTGCTTCACAATTTCGCCGCTTTGCGGTTGCGTACGCGCGGCGAAGCTGAAGGCGCGCTTGCCGTCGCGCGCGATCAGGTATTTGTGGAAATTCCACTCCGGGGCATCGCCGGTCATCCGCGTCAGTTCGGCAAACACCGGGTTAGCCTTTCCGGGGACCACGCTGGACTTCTCCATCAGCGGAAACTTCACGCCGTAGGTCAGCTCGCAGAAGTCCTTGATCTCCTTCGCGGTGCCCGGCTCCTGTGAGCCGAAGTCGTTGGCCGGAAAGCCGACCACCACCAGCCCCTTATCCCGGTATTTCTGGTAAAGCGATTCCAGTCCCTTGTATTGCGGCGTGTTGCCGCAGTAACTGGCGGTGTTCACCGCGAGCACGACTTTTCCGGCGTAATCGCACAGATTCACCGGTTTGCCGTCGAGATTGTTCATCTGATGGTTGAGAAGCGCGGGACAGGCGGCCATGGAAACCTCGCTGATCAGGGTCAGGAAAAGCAGGGCGACAAGCAGAGCAGGCAGGCGTTTCATTTTCTCGGTTCCCGTGTAGTCGGAATTTTGCAGATAATAACGCGCCCCTCTCTCTACGCGCTACGCTTTTACCCTTCACACAATCACTTAATCGCCTAATCACTCAATCACGCATTCGCAGTCTCATGGGCCCGCTATCCGACATCAAGGTACTGGAACTCGGCACATTGATCGCCGGGCCGTTTTGTTCGCGCATTTTCGCCGAATTCGGCGCACAGGTGATCAAGATCGAATCGCCGGATGGCGGCGACCCGCTGCGCCAGTGGCGCAAGCTCCACAACGGCACGTCACTGTGGTGGTACCTGCAGGCGCGCAACAAGAAGTCCGTCACGGTGAACATGAGGGAGCCGGAAGGCCAGGAGATCGTGCGCAAGCTCGCCGCCGGGGCCGACATCGTGATCGAGAACTTCCGTCCGGGCGCGCTGGAGAAATGGGGGCTGGGTTGGGACACGCTTTCGCAGTTGAACCCGGGCCTGGTGATGGTGCGCCTGTCCGGTTACGGCCAGACCGGCCCGTACCGCAACCGCGCGGGCTTTGGCGCCATCGGCGAAGCGATGGGGGGGCTACGCTATGTCACCGGTTATCCGGACCGGGCGCCGGTGCGCGTGGGCATCAGCCTCGGGGATGCGGTCGCGTCGCTTTACGGCGTAATCGGCGCGCTGATGGCGCTGCGCCATTGCGAGGTCAGCGACGGCCGCGGGCAGGTGGTGGACGTGGCCCTGTACGAAGCGGTATTCAGCCTCATGGAGAGTTTGCTCCCCGAGTACGACATGACCGGTTTCGTCCGGGAACGCAGCGGCGCTTCGCTTCCGGGCATCGTGCCTTCGAATACCTACACCACCCGCGACGGCAAGTACGTCGTCATCGGCGCCAACGGCGATGCGATCTTCAGACGCATGATGACGGCGATCGGGCGCGAGGATCTTGGCAACGATCCGGCGCTGGCGCGCAACGACGGGCGGGTGGCGCGCACCGCCGAACTCGACAAGGTGATCGGCGACTGGTGCGCGGCGCACGACCTCGATCACGTCCTGGAGGTGCTCGCCGCCGCGCAGGTGCCGTCGGGAAAAATCTACGACATCGCCGATATCGTAAAGGACCTGCACTACCAGGCGCGCGGCATGATCGAGCAGGCGCGGCTCGCGGACAGCAAGCCGATGAAAGTGCCCGGAGTGGTGCCGAAGATGTCGCACACGCCGGGAGGCACGCGCTGGCTCGGCCCGTGCCTGGGGGAGCACACCGGTGAAGTGCTTGCCCAACTCGGTTACGATGCGGCAAGGATTGCTGACTTGAAATCCCGCGGGGTGATCTGACAGGATGTTGAAATTGCCAGAGAACGCCGAGAGTACGGATAAAAAAACCGGAAACTTAACCACCAAGGCACCAAGACACCAGGGAACGCAAATGGGAACGTCGATACTTTGGCAGTTTTTCAGGGCAGGATCTGATCCCTGATACGACGCCAATCCGAAGGCGGGCCTGCGAGCCCCGTGCCAGTGGACTCGAAGTCCTCCAGTAACCTGGTTGCCGACGTCCGGCCCCGCGAAGTGTGGGGCTGGATGATGTTCGACTTCGCCAATTCCGGTTACACCACGGTGGTCATCACCGCGGTGTTCAACGCCTACTTCGTGGCGGTGGTGGCCGGGCAGGCGGTGTGGGCCACCTTCGCCTGGACCGCGGCTCTGTCGGTGTCCTACGCGCTGATCGTGGTCAGCGCGCCGCTGATCGGCGCCTATGCCGACGCACACGCAGCCAAGAAGCGGCTGCTGGTGGTGACGACGATCGGCTGCGTGACCGGAACGGCGGCGCTGGCGCTGGTCGGTCCCGGAGACCTGGCGCTCGGCATCGCGCTTCTGATCATCTCCAATTTTTTCTTTGGCACCGGCGAGAACCTGGTCGCGGCATTCCTTCCGGAACTTGCCAAGGGACACTCGCTGGGCAAGGTGTCGGGTTGGGGCTGGGGGTTGGGCTACATCGGCGGACTGATCAGCCTCGGCGCATCGCTCGCGTATGTCACCTGGGCGCAGGCGCAGGGGCAGCCCTCGGCCGCATTCGTTCCGGTGACCATGTTGATCACCGCGGCACTGTTCGCCGTTTCGTGTCTGCCGACCTTCCTGCTGCTGAAAGAGCGAGCACAACCCCAGCAACTGCCAACCGGCGCGTACGCGAGCGCGTTTGCGCGCACCTGGGACACGCTCAAGCATGCCAGCCGCTATCGCGACCTCATGCGCTTCCTGCTCTGCATCGTGTTCTATCAGGCCGGGGTGCAGGCGGTGATTTCACTCGCCGCGATCTATTCCGAACAGGAGATGAAATTCTCGACGCAGCAGACCATCATGCTGATCCTGGTGGTGAACATCACCGCCAGCGTGGGCGCGATCGCATTCGGGCAGTTGCAGGACAAACTCGGCCACGAGCGTACGCTGGCGCTGACGTTGGTCGGCTGGTGCCTGACCGTGGTGCTGGCCGGATTGGCGACCACCCCGGCACTGTTCTGGGTGTCGGCAAATATCGCCGGCGTGTGTCTTGGCGCCAGCCAGTCGGCGGGGCGCGCGCTGGTCGGCTACCTGAGTCCGCCGGACCGTCGCGCCGAATTCTTCGGCCTGTGGGGACTGGCGGTCAAACTATCATCCATCCTGGGTCCGATCACCTACGGTCTGGTGAGTTGGATCTCCGCCGGGAATCATCGCCTTGCCATCCTCATCACCGGAGCCTATTTCCTCATCGGCCTGGCGTTGCTGACCGGTGTCAACGCCAGCCGTGGACACCGCGCCGCGCATCCGCAGAGGAACCCGTCGTAGTGCCAATTGTCGGGTTCAAGAAGTAATATACCAAGATAAACAGCGCGTTATAATTCCGCACGAGCAGAATTCAAGCGTTCGAAGGGATAGCGAGGCAAAGGCATGCTTAGATGGATCAAGGGGACACAGTCCGATCATCCGCTGGCCGAAGACAAAGCCGCACGCGAACTCATCGCCGAATTGCCAGCCGACGATTCCTTCAAGGCGCTGGAAGAGCTTTCCTATTGGCTGGATTCGCTCAACGGCGCGGAAGACCTCAAGCTCGGGCGTCAGCTCGAGATCATCGACCTGATCGACCAGGCTGCAAAAAACCATCAGCGCGACCTTTCCCAGGATTACGTTGCGGGCAGCGCGCGGCTGCAGAAATTCCAGGAAGTCCGTATCTGGAATGCGTTGTTCACTTTCTGGAAGCAGCTTGCGGCCGCCTATCAGCTGTGTCTGACGCGCTACCAGGCCGGAGCCGGCGGCTGGGGTTCGCTGAAGGGGGCGTTGCCGATGATCGTGGCGCGGGCGATGCGGGCGATTTCGCTGCAGCTTAAATTGCAGTTGCTGCACTACGGGCCGGTGGAGCCAAGGGTGTGGGAGGAGTACGGCAAGCTCTTCGCCTATGCCGAGGAAAAAGGCTTCCCCACGGCCAAGGTCGAGGTGTATCCGGGAAAGTTCGGCGATTCCACGGTGCAGCGCGAATTCCTCAAGGGACTCATGCTGGCGATCTCGTCCACCGACAGCCTGCTGCCCCCGAAGCTGGTGATCGCCGAACGGGTGGTGGCGCAGTTCTCCGAGTTCTTCGTGCTGCAACGCCCGCCCGGCAAAGGCTGTAACCACTACATCGACATTTCCACCGGCAAGGGACCGGCGCGGATGGTCGCGCGCCCGCAGATGACGCCGGGGTTGCGATTCTTCGGCCCCGGCTCCGCCGCGCAGGAGCTGGAAAAACTTATCGCAGTCCTTCAGGCCGACGGCGTGGTGCCGTCCAACGTCAATCTTGGAGGCGTTTTCGATCCGGAGATGGTGCTGGAAGTGCTGCGGCATCTGGCGCGTTATTGGGCGTCAGTACCGCCGGCGCGCGGCGAGGAGCGGCGCCGCTCGGTGTCGCGCATCAGCGTGATTCACGACTTCGACGAGATCCTCGCCACCATATCAGGCGATACCGAGGACCTGGCATTCGACAATTCGGCCGAAACCTGGACGGTGGAGAACGAAAGCGCAGGAGGTTACGGGGCACTGCTGCCGCAGACCAAAGGCGACTGGCTCAAGGTCGGAACGCTGCTGGGCGTGAAACTCGAAGGCAGCGCCGCATGGGGCGTGGGCATCGTGCGCCGGCTTTCCGCCTATGATCTGAAGCAGCGCTACGCCGGCATTCAGGTGTTCAGCAAGGGCGCGACCGCGGTCAAGATTGTGCCGGCCAAATCCGGCAGCAGCGCCGTCGCGCACGATGCCGTGCTGTTGCCCTCAAGCACGACCGACAGCAGCGGCACGGGAGAAATGAGCCTGCTGTTGAGGCCAGGATTCTTCTCGGCGCAAAAGACCTACGAGATGAGTGCCTACGGTCGCAGCTACCTGCTGGTACCGAAGAAGCTGCTCGAGGGTGGCGACGATTTCGACATGGCCCGCTTCCGCGTCATGCAGCGCGCCAACTAGAACCGGTTAACCGCAGAGGCACAAAGGCGCAGAGGAAACGCAAAGGAAAGCAAAAACAATTGAGGTTAAAAAGCAAGGAGGTGGATAGTCGCGCTAGCACGATATATCGACTCGGTGGGGCAAATCGGAATACCCCCGCTTTTTGACACGCTTCGTTTGGTTTTCTCTGCGTTTCCTCTGCGCCTTTGCGCCTCTGCGGTGAGGTGTTGACCTAGAGCAGGACGCGCTTGAGCCAGGCGCTGATGTCCGCCATTTCCTCGGGGCAAACCGAGTGCGGCATCGGGTACTGGTGCCATTCCACGTCATAACCCAGCTTGATCAACGTGTCGCGCGACATCGTGCCCAGAGCCAGCGGCACGATATTGTCGGCGATGCCGTGGCCCATGAAGATCGGCACCGTGTTGCTTTCGGCGTTGCGCTCGACCTCGACCATTGGCGACATCGGCAGATGGGCCGACAGCGCCATCAGGCCGGCCAGCCGCTTGGGTTGCCGCAACCCGGCTTGCAGCGTTATTACGCCGCCCTGGGAGAACCCCGCCAGCACAATGCGCCCCGACGGAATGCCGCGCGCGTTCTCCCGCGCGATCAGGTCCTCGATCAGCTTCTGCGATTCGCGCATCCCGCGCTCGTCTTCCTTGAAGGCGAGCTCCTGGTGGGCGATGTCGTACCAGGCGCGCATCACGAAGCCGCCGTTGATGGTGACCGGCCGCATCGGCGCGTGCGGAAACACGAAGCGGATTCCCAGCGGCGGAAGTTTCATCTCCTCCACCACCGGCACGAAGTCATTGCCGTCCGCGCCCAGACCGTGCAGCCAGATCATCGCATGGCTCGGCTTCGGTTTGGTCTCGATTTCTATTGCTGGCAGCAGTTCACTCATGAAAAGAATCTTTCACCGCAAAGACGCAAAGGACGCGAAGAAAATAGACGGAAAAGAAGGATGCCGAAATAGGAGAACACACTCGGCACGTTCGATTGTATCTCTGTGCGACCGTTTTTTTAACTTATTTCTGAATGTCTTTTTTCTCTTTTGGGTTCGCACTCCTTTGCGTCCTTTGCGTCTTTGCGGTGAAAAGGTTTAGCCCTTCGGGCGCAGGGCGGACTTGGGACGGAAAGCCTTGACCACCGCCTCGTTGGTCTCGATGTAAGGCCCCCGGATCAGGTCGATGCAGTAAGGCACCGCGGCGAAGATGCCGTGCACCTTCTGTTTGCCTTCTGCGTCTTTCAGGCCTTCCAGAGTTTCCATGATGGATTTCGGCTGGCCCGGCAAGTTGATGATTAGCGTGCTTCCGCGGATGACGCCGACCTGCCGCGACAGAATCGCGGTGGGCACGAAGCTCAGGCTGATCTGGCGCATCTGTTCCCCGAACCCCGGCATCACCTTGTCGGCGATTGCCAGGGTCGCCTCCGGCGTGACGTCGCGCGGTGCCGGCCCGGTGCCGCCGGTGGTGAGCACCAGATGGCAGCCTTCCTTGTCGCACAACTCCTTCAGCGTGGCTTCGATCACCGGCCGCTCGTCCGGA
The DNA here is from genome assembly GCA_045403275.1 of Burkholderiales bacterium. Lineage (GTDB taxonomy): Bacteria > Pseudomonadota > Gammaproteobacteria > Burkholderiales > JACQAP01 > JACQAP01. The sequence continues at coordinate 6,681 of JAXIOX010000064.1, forward strand.
ATCAGCCGCGTTACGATTCGGCGGGGATTGAGCACGACGCGCCCCAGCCATTCTTCGAGCGCCGGAATTCCTTCATCCTTGTAGACGCCTTTCGATGCCCGGTCGCTGACCGAAACCAGCCCGATGATCACTTGTTCGTTCTCGCTCATAAAAACTTACTCAACTAGATCCTTCAACGCAAAGGACGCAAAGGACGCAAAGGTACGCAAAGGAATGCGATTGAAAATGAAAAAAAGACGATATACCGTGGTATCGTGGCACGCTATACGGATATTTGCAGATTCAAAAAATCTCCCCTTAGCTTTCTTTGCGATCTTTCTTGTGTTTCCTTCGCGATCTTTGCGTCAACGCTCTTGGGTTTTGAGAAGATCGCGAAGTTCGTGGAACAGCTCGCGGAAGCTCCTGGGCGGTTTTTTGGCCTCGGCTTCGCGCTTGACGTTGCGGATCAGCGTGCGCAACCGCTGCGCGTCGGCGCGGGGATACTGGTCGAGCAGTTCGCCCAGCGCCAGGTCGTCCCCGATCAGGCGGGTTCGCCAGCGTTCAATGGCGTGCAGGCGCGCTGTCTCCGCGACCGAGTTGCCTTTCCCGACGTCGAGTTGCGAGCGGATGGCGTCGGCATCGGACTCGCGCATCAGTCGGCCGACATACTGCATCTGGCGCCGCAGCCCGCCGAATTTGGAAATTCGCTTGGCTTCCAGTACCGCGTCGAGAAGCCGGGTGGGGAGGTCGAGCTCGGCCAGCTTGTCCGTGCCCAAAGCGACCAGTTCTTCACCGAGGTCCTGAAGCGCCTGCATCTCGCGCTTGCGCTGGGTCTTGCTGATCTGAAGTTCTTCTTCCATCGGGGAGCCGGGGCCGTCGCAACTGGTATCATAACGAAAAATCCAGTCGCGGCGTGCCGCTCCGCTTGAAAGATGGGGGCACGCCGCGTTCATTTGTTCGCGCCACAAACGGAACCAGCGTGTCCAGCACCGAATTCAATCACGAAACCGCCACGCTCAAGCAGATCGCCAGCGATGTCCTCGAGTATGCCCGCGACCGCGGCGCCACTGCTTCCGAAACGGAGGTAAGCGAGGGCTTCGGGCAGGGCGTGACCGTGCGCCGCGTCGAGGTCGAGACCATCGAGTACAACCGCGACAAGGGCGTGGGCGTCTCCGTTTACATCGGCAAGCAGCGCGGCTACGCCAGCACGTCCGACTTTTCCGTCAAGGCGCTGCGCGACACGGTCGATGCGGCGCTGTCGATCGCCCGGCTCACCGCTTCCGATGAGTTTGCCGGGCTTGCCGATGCGGACCTGCTGGCCACCGAGTTTCCCGATCTCGACCTGTATTACCCGTGGTCGATTTCGGTGGAGCAGGCAATCGAGCTGGCACGCTCGTGCGAGAGTGCCGCCTTCGCCGCGGATCGCCTGGTCAGCAACTCGGAAGGCGCCACGGTCTCGGTCCAGCAGTCGCATTTTGCCTACGGCAACTCCCACGGCTTTCTGGCGGGCTATCCCAGCTCCCGCCACAGCATCATGTGCGCAGTGATTGCGGGCAAGGACGAGACCATGCAGCGCGACGACTGGTACACGAGCGCGCGCGCAGCCGCCGATCTTGAACCGGCTGCCGACGTTGGCCGCCGCGCGGGAATGCGTGCCGCGCGCCGCGTCGGTGCGCGCAAGGTTGCCACCGCGCGCGTGCCGGTGCTGTTCGAAGCCGCGATCGCGTCGAGCCTGCTGGGCCATTTCGTCGCTGCGGTGAGCGGCGGCAGCCTGTACCGGAAGTCCTCGTTCCTGCTCGACAGCCTGGGAAAGCAGGTGTTCTCGCCGATCGTGAACATCCATGACCTGCCTCACGTGAGGAAAGGCCTCGCCAGCAGCCCATTCGACGACGAGGGCGTGGCGACTCACGCCCGCGACGTGGTGAAGGGCGGCGTATTGCAGGGCTACTTTCTCGGCAGCTACTCGGCGCGCAAGCTGGGAATGAAGTCCACCGGCAATGCGGGTGGCAACCACAATCTGATAATAGATTCGACCGGCGAGGACTTCGCCACGCTGCTGAAGAAGATGGGCACGGGCCTACTGGTCACGGAAATGCTGGGGCAGGGGATCAACATGGTGACCGGAGACTATTCGCGCGGTGCGGCAGGATTCTGGATCGAAAACGGCGAGATAGCCTATCCTGTTCAGGAGGTCACGGTCGCCGGCAATCTCAACGACATGTTCCGGAATATCGTCGCAATCGGCACCGACGTATTGGTGCGCGGCTCGCGCCAGACCGGCTCGATTCTGGTCGAGGGGATGACCGTTGCCGGAGAATGAAACAGGACTGAGGGCCGAGGTGCGAGGACCGAGTCGTTTCGAAGTTCTGTCTGAAGCGCTTTTCTCGTACCTCGGCGCTCGGCCCTCGGCCCTCGCGCGTGTAGCCATGAAAAGTCGATCTCAAACCACCGCAGTGCTTCTTCGAAGTCTGGCGATCGCGCTTTCGCTCAGCGCGCTCGCCGCTTGCAGCGGCGCGCCGCCGCCCCTGCCGCGGCTTGGAGCGGATGACGTCGTGCTCGCTTTCGGCGACAGCATCACCTACGGGACCGGGGCGCGCCCGGAAGAGAGTTACCCGGAAGTGCTGGCCCAGTTGATTGGCCACCGCGTGGTCAGTGCCGGCGTTCCCGGGGAAGTTACCGCGAACGGGCTGCAGCGCCTGCCGGAGGTGCTCGACGAGGTGAAGCCGAGGATCCTGCTGCTTTGCATGGGCGGCAACGACATGTTGCGCAAGGTCGAGCCGGTGGCCATCGAGTCCAATCTGCGGTCGATGGTGCGCATGGCCAGGGATCGCGGTATCGCCGTGGTCCTGATCGCCGTACCCAAACCGGGGCTGTTTAGCGGCAACGCTGCTTTCTACCAGGCAATCGCCAGGGAAAACGATCTGCCTCTTGAGGGCGACATCCTCAAGGACATCCTGTTCGACAACCAATTCAAGGCCGATCCCATCCATCCCAATGCCAAGGGCTACCGGCGCATGGCCGACGCGATCGCCGGGTTGCTGCGGCGGGCGGGCGCGGTCTAGCGTCGGCGGGAGACCCCCGGCTCTGCCGATGATCAATGCCCTGGAACTCGAAGGCGTAACCTGTACCTTTCCGGCCAGCGGCAGGAGCGCCGCCTACACCGCCATTGCCGGCGTGGACCTGCGCATTGGCGAAGGCGAGTTCGTCGCGGTGGTGGGCCCGACCGGCTGCGGCAAATCGACACTGCTCAACGTTGCCGCCGGGTTGCTGAAACCGACCGGAGGGTCCGTTACCGTCTTCGGCAAGCCTCTTGCCGGCATCAACCGCAGGTCCGGCTATCTGTTCCAGACCGATGCGCTGATGCCCTGGCGCAGCGCGCTCGACAACGTGACAGCGGGACTGGAATTCCGCGGCGTCGGCGGACAGTGGGCGCGGGAGCGGGCGGCCGACTGGTTGAAGCGTGTCGGGTTGGCCGCGCACGCGCACAAGTATCCGCACGAACTTTCCGGCGGCATGAAGAAACGGGTGGCGCTGGCGCAGACGCTCATCCTCGATCCGAAGATCCTGCTGATGGACGAGCCTTTCTCCGCGCTCGACGTGCAGACGCGCAGCCTGATGGGCAACGAGCTGCTCGCGCTCTGGTCGCAGGACCGCAAGTCGGTAGTTTTCGTCACCCACGACCTCGAGGAAGCCATTGCGCTTTCCGATCGCGTGGTGGTGATGTCGGCAGGTCCGGCGAGCCGACCGATCGGAAAGTTTCCGATCGACTTGCCGAGGCCGCGCGACGTTTCCGAAATCCGCCTGACGCCGCACTTCCTCGAATTGCAAATGCTGATCTGGAGTGCGCTCAGGGACGAAGTTCAGAAGGCCTACGCCCATGCGTTGGACTGAAACCCAACCAGCTAACCACCAAGGCACAAAAGCACCAAGAAGGCCAGATACAAGAAGTTTCTTCGTGTCTTGGTGTCTTGGTGGTTCCCACTGCCTGTCCATTGTAGTTCCGGTACAAGTCTGAGATGAAAAAAAGCGTAC
>JAXIOX010000021.1:0-6106 GCA_045403275.1 Burkholderiales bacterium
TTTTCTGACCCGCGTCAACTCTACTGGATTTTGGCACGCAATACCATCCCGCGAAACCCTGCGTAGGGGCTACGGCCTCTTGCGACCGGCATAAGGGTTTCTGCCCTGCTTGAAAAACACCCGGACCGGCGTCCCGGACAGCTGGAACGCAGAGATGAAAGTGCGCTCGAGGTAGCGGCGATAACTGTCCGGTACGTGGTCCAGACCGTTTCCATGGATCATGATCAGCGGCGGGTTCATGCCGCCCTGGTGCGCATAACGCAGCTTGGGCCGGGACACGCCGAAGCGCGGCGGCGACTGCTTCTGGACGGCGGCGATCAGCGCCCGGGTCAGCTTCGGGGTCGAAAGTTTCGACATGGCGGAGGCGTACGCGGCATCCACCGACTTGAGCATCGACACCACGCCCGTGCCGGCGCGCGCGGAAATGAAATGTAGCGGCGCAAAGTCCAGGAAATTGAGCTTGCGGGCGTAATCGCGTTTGACTTTCTCGCGCCCCTCCTGGTCCGCGGCGTCCCATTTGTTGATCGCGACCACCAGCGCCCTGCCGGCCTCGAGGATGAAACCGGCAAGGTGCGCGTCCTGATCGGAGACTTCCTGCATGACGTCGAGCACCAGCACCACCACGTTGGCGTCCTCGATCGCCTGCATCGTCTTCACCACCGAGAACTTTTCCACCACGTCCTCGATTTTTCCGCGCCGGCGCACCCCGGCGGTGTCGATCAGTGTATAGCGCCGGCCGTTGCGCTCGAAGTCGATGTAAATGCTGTCGCGGGTGGTGCCCGGCTGGTCGAAGGCGATTACCCGCTCTTCGCCCAGCAGCGCATTCACCAGTGTGGACTTGCCGACGTTGGGCCGGCCGACCACCGCAATCTTGGGATGCGTGGAGATGTCCTCGGCCTGCTGTTCCGACGGAAATTCTTCCAGCACCAGGTCAACGAGATCGCCCACGCCTTCGCCGTGCGCTGCCGAGATGGCCAGCGGCTCGCCGAGGCCGAGTTCATGGAAATCCGCAGTTGCCGTCTCCGGCGCAAGCCCTTCAGCCTTGTTGACCACCAGCCACAGCCGGCGGCCGGACTTGCGCAATTCGGTGGCAATCCGGCGATCTTGCGGCGCCAGCCCCTGGCGCGCGTCTACCAGCAGCAACACCGCGTCCGCCTCGTCCACCGCCTGCATGGTCTGGCGGGCCATCTCCTTGAGCAGGCCGTCCCTGGCCACGGGTTCAAATCCGCCGGTGTCGACTACCAGGAAAGATCTGCCGTCGCGGTTGCCGTGACCGTAGTGGCGATCGCGAGTGAGCCCGGGGATGTCCGCCACCAGCGCCTGGCGCGAGCGCGTCATTCGATTGAAAAGAGTGGACTTGCCAACGTTGGGTCGGCCGACCAGTACGATCGTGGGCTTCATTACAAGGATGAAGGCGGAAGGATGAAGGATGAAGGAAAAAGCATCAATGTACTGGAAGCAGGCTGGGGGGCCGAATCACCGAACACGGCGTGCCGGCTGGCACGCCGCACTTCATCCTTCATACTTCATACTTCATCCTTGCTCTTGTGCGGTCACGCCAATCCTTTATCCCCAATCCTCAATCCTCAATCCCGCAGTTTGATCGCATAGACTCCGCCCTTGCGGGTTTGCACCACCACCTTGTCATCGACGCGTTGGGGTGCAGCTACAATTCCTCCTCCATCGGTTCCGATGCGCGCCGCGAACGATCCGTCCTCGATCTTGAGGAAGTGCACCTGTCCCTCGAAATCACCGACGACGACATAGTTGCCGAAGGCGAGCGGAGTACTCAGGCCGCGACGGGACAGGCTGTCCTGCCTCCACACGCTGGCGCCGGTCTTCTTGTCGAGCCCCACCACGGCACCGGTGTCCTCCGACAGATACACGCTCAGGTCGTCGGCTGCCAGGCCGCCGACGCTCGACGCGGCGCGCGCCCACAGCTGTCCGCCGCGCTCGGTGTCATAGCACGCGGCCCGCCCCTGAAAGGTCACCGCGCACACTTTCTGCTGCTCCACCAGCGGCACCCCGGCGATGTCGGTGATGCGCTCCAACTCGTTGTCGCCCTTGGGGGCTGCGACTGCCGTCTCCCAGACCACCCCGCCGTTGGCGAGATTCAGCACCGCCAGTTTGCCCGCCGGCATACCGGCAACGACCAGCCCCTCGACGATGATCACCCCCGGATTGGCACGCAGCGTCAGCGGTGGTGTGATGGTCTGGTATTCCCAGCGTCGCGTGCCATCCTTGGCATCCAGTCCGAAGATGCGGCTGTCGCCGCTGCGCACCACCACGAATCCGTTCGCGGCTTGTGGTGCGCTCAGCACCTCGCTGGACACCGTGGATTTCCACAGCGGTTTGCCGTCCAGGTCGTAAGCCAGCACGGAACCCTTGGCGGTGCCGACCATCACCATGTTCTCGCCCACGCCCACGCCGCCCGAAAGCCGTACCTTGGTATCGACGCTCCAGACGGTCTTGCCGTTCGCCGCGTTCAATCGCACGATGTCGCCGCTTCCGCCGGCCGCATACACGCCGTCCCGGTAGAACGCCGGCGCGAACAGGTAAACACCGGCGTTGCCGACATTGGCCCGCCACTCCACCCGCAGTTTCGCAGCAGGTTTGAACTTGGGCAGCGGCGCGGGCTTGGGGCCCTTGCTCCCGCACCCGTCCAGCAGGAAAGCAACCAGCGTCGCAATCGCGAGCCGCCGCAGCAGTGGCGCGGCCCTCACTTGGCCGGTCCCAGCGCGTCCAGCTTGATCTGCACCACGTTGCGATAATTGCTGTTGGGCAGGCCCTTTTCCAAAGCCCGCTTATAGGCGGCGCGCGCCTCCACCAGCCTGCCCTGTGCCGCAAGGACATCGCCACGCAAATCGGCATAGAGTGGCACAAACGCCTGAGCGTGCTTCGCGTCCAGCAGCGCGAGCGCCTCGTCGTGTTTGTTCTCGTCGAGGCGGATGCCGGCCAGCCGCAGGCGCGCCAGCGCCGCGGTCTCATCGTCCCTGGCCTTGTCGATGGCCCATTGCAGCCGGGTCGCCGCCGCGGCCGCGTCGCCGTTGTCGTAATTGCTTCTTGCCAGCAGCAGCGCCGCCATCGGGCCGTAGGCAGTTGACCCGTACTTGTCGATGATCTCCGCACCCAGGCTGCCAATCAGCGAAACGTCGTTCTTGCGTACCGCTTCCTCGAACTTGCCGAACAGTGCCGAAGCCTGCTCCGACTGGCCACGCTGGTAGAAATTCCAGGCCTTCACCCCTGCAAAGGTGGCCAGCACCAGAATAGCCAGCGTGATGATCAGCGTGCCGTACTGCTTCCAGAACTGCTTGAGCGCATCCAACTGTTCCTGTTCTTCAAGATCGAGTGCCATTTTTGCGAATCTTCATCATGTAGTTGAGAAATTGGCGCTGCGGATGATTCTTACCGCCTCATCCGCTCTGACCTGCGCCTGCTCGCCGGGCTGGCGCAAAGGCTTGAGTGCGACCATCTGTTTTTCCGCCTCGTCGTCGCCGACGATTACGGCGAAGCGTGCGCCGCTCGCGTCCGCCCGCTTCATCTGCGACTTGAAACTGCCGCCGCCGCAATGAAACACCACCGACAAGCCCTGGGCGCGCAGGGTATCCGCCACGTTCCAGGCAAACTTGTCGGCCGCCTCTCCGCTACGCACGAGGTAAACGTCCACGACTCTTGCCGGCGCGGCCGTGCCGGCGTCAGCGAGCAGCGCGAGCAAGCGCTCGATTCCCATTGCGAAGCCGCAGGCCGGCGCGGGCTTGCCGCCGATCTGCGCGATCAGCCCGTCGTAGCGCCCGCCCGCACACACCGTGCCCTGCGCGCCCAGCCGGGTGGTGGTCCATTCGTAGACTACGTCATTGTAGTAGTCCAGCCCGCGCACCAGCCGGGTGTTGATGCCGAAATGGACGCCCGCGTTGCGCAGCAGATCCTGTAATTCCTGGAAATGCTTCAGCGACTCCTCGTCGAGGTCATCGGCAAGCTTCGGCGCCCGCGCGATCATTTCCTGCATCACCGCATTCTTGCTGTCGAGCACCCGCAGCGGATTGGTGTTCAGCCTCCTGCGTGCATCCTCGTCGAGCTCAGCGGCGTGGCGTTCCAGATACCGTATCAGCCGCGTGCGATAGCGGCTGCGCGAGGCACCGTTGCCCAGGGTATTGATCTCGAGCTGGATGCCGTCCAGTCCCAGCCGCCGCCACAGCCTCGCACCCATCACCATGTGCTCGGCATCCACGTCCGGCCCGGGAAAACCGAGCGCTTCGACGCCGACCTGGTGGAACTGCCGGTAACGCCCCTTCTGCGGGCGTTCGTGGCGAAACATCGGGCCGACATAGGACAACCGCTGCGGGCCCGGGTAGAGGAGATTGTGCTGGATCGCCGCGCGCACGCAGGACGCCGTGCCTTCGGGCCGTAGTGTCAGGCTCTCGCCGTTCAAATGATCGATGAAGGTATACATCTCCTTCTCGACAATATCGGTGACTTCGCCGATCGCGCGTACGAACAGTTCGGTTTTCTCCAGGATCGGCACGCGGATACTGCGATAGCCATACTGCGACAGCCAGTCGCGCACGGTGTCCTCGAAGAACTCCCACAGCGGGGCCTGGTCCGGGAGGATGTCGTTCATCCCGCGGACCGCCTGAATCGTTTGCGTCATGAAACGTGTCGTCTTTTTATAAGGCGGCGCGCGCAGATATCAGCCGGAAACGCGCGCCGATTCATTGCCGGCGTGTGGCGCCTGTTCGGCAGCGCGCGTCCCGGCGTGGCCATAGTGTTCGGCCACATAGTCTTCCACCAGCCGCTGGAATTCCTCGGCGATGCGTTCGCCCTTAAGCGTAACGGTCTTAACCCCGTCCACGAACACCGGCGCGACCGGCGTCTCGCCCGAGCCCGGCAGGCTGATGCCGATATTGGCGTGCTTGCTTTCGCCGGGGCCGTTGACCACGCAACCCATCACTGCAACGCGCATCTCCTCGACCCCCGGATACTGCACGCGCCATACCGCCATCTGCCGGCGCAGATAGCCCTGGATCTTGTCCGCCAGTTCCTGGAACAAAGTGCTGGAAGTGCGCCCGCACCCCGGGCACGCGGTCACCATCGGAGAGAAGGAGCGCAGGCCCATGGTCTGCAGGATTTCCTGCGCGACCACGACTTCGCGCGCACGGTCGCCACCGGGATCAGGAGTCAGGGAAACACGGATGGTGTCGCCGATTCCTTCCTGCAGCAGAACCGCGAGCGCCGCCGCCGAGGCGACGATGCCCTTCGAGCCCATTCCCGCTTCGGTCAGGCCCAGGTGCAGCGGATAGTCCGAACGCGCCGCGAGATCACGGTAGACCGTAATCAGGTCCTGTACCCCGCTCACCTTGCAGGAAAGCACGATGCGGTCGCACGGAAGACCGATCGCTTCGGCTTTGGCCGCGCTTTCCAGCGTCGATGTGATCAGCGCTTCGCGCATCACCGCGCCAGCATCGTTCGGCTCGGGCAGACGCGCATTGTCATCCATCATGCGGGCCAGCAGGTCCGGATCGAGGCTGCCCCAGTTCACGCCGATGCGCACCGGCTTGCCGTATCTGCACGCGCATTCGATCATGGTCGCAAACTGTTCGTCGCGCCGCGAGCCGCGGCCGACGTTGCCTGGATTGATGCGGTATTTGTCCAGGGCCTGCGCACAATCGGGGTACTGGGTCAGCAGTTTGTGGCCGTTGAAGTGGAAATCGCCGATCAGCGGAACCCGGCACCCCGAGCGTTCCAGTCGATCGCGGATCTCCACCACGGCTGCGGCCGCCTCCGCGCTGTTGACGGTGATGCGCACCAGCTCCGAACCGGCCTCGGCAAGCTGCGCCGCTTGACGCGTGGTGGCCTCGACATCAGCGGTGTCGGTGTTGGTCATCGACTGCACCACCACCGGTGCGCCGCCGCCGATGGCCACACCTCCGACGCGCACCTGGCGGGTCCTGCGGCGGTGGAAATTGGAATCGGACATGGCAGAAACCACTATTCCAGCGTCAGGCGCGCCACGTCCAACTGGGTGTGCGCCGACAGGTCCACGGTCTTTTCCTTATAGGTCAGGCGCACTCCGGCGGCATTGCCGACTACCACGTTGAAAGGCGGCTCG
>JAXIOX010000249.1:0-14683 GCA_045403275.1 Burkholderiales bacterium
GTATTCAGCCCGGCGGCTGCACGCCTTTACACAATTTCTCCGCATCCGGCTTGCACGCTTCTGCGAATTCCTTGATTTGCTCTTTTGCCTCGGCGAGTGCTTCACGGCAACCCGGCGAGAGTTCCGAGTCGTGCTGTTTGAGGCACATTGCGATGCGGCCGCCACCGGGCTGAATACCTTTGCACAGCTTCTCGACATCCGCACGACACGCGCGGGGCTTGTCCTTGTCTTCGGCCTGCGCGGCGGCCACGCTGAGCAGCACGGAAAGGACGACAAGAGACATGGTGGTGGACAGCTTTATCATCGATACCTCCATAAGGAAGTCGGACATCCGCCGACGTCGCTTCAACGACCGTGCGCCCGGCAAAGTTGACGGGAAATAAGGAGCAAGAGCGAAATCGTTGCCATCCCAATGTTGCGAAACGTGAGGTGAGCTCAGACCAGTAACATGGGCAGGATTCAATCCCCGCCTAATTTTTTTCGCAATGAGACCCCGATTCAGTGACACGCTTCCTCGAGCCAGCGTTCCTCGTGCGACCCCTTTTTCGGCGCGACGAAATCCCAGCTGCCCGGCGGGGTCACGAAGCGCTTGATCATCTTGCCGTTCTGGTCGATGGTGGTCACCGCAGCCAGGCCGATTGTCTGATCCTTGCACTTCACGATATAGCGCAACACTCGCGACCCCGGCGCGCCGGGCGGTCGCTGCCCGGGGTCACGCCATGTCACGCGCACATCGACGCGGGTTTCCTCGCCGAGGGTCTTGACGGTCTGATTGTCAATCTGGGCGTCTTCAAATTCGCGGACCTCCGCAAGTTCCTCGATCGTGTCGGGGTCCCGGGCGTAAGCGGATGCACCCGCGAGCAACACAATCATTAACGGAATGCTGCGCAAAATCATCCCAACCCCCTGAAGGTTTTTCTTGCCGCCCGTGCCGCGTCTTGTCGCCTCGGCGCGATCGCCGCGGCGCATTACTCCCGGCACCGCGAGATACGAAATCGGGCTCCGGGAAAGGTTTACCCCCGCCGGCGCCCGATCCTTCGACCTGATCGCGCACTTCGGCATTTACATCGCGAGAATCTGCCACGCAAGCGTCAGCTGCCCAATCCAGCCCACCGTGAAGGCTAGAGTCCGCACCCAGGGCAACTTGAATGTATAGGCCAGAAGATGGACCGCCCGGGCCCAGAAATAGACCGCGCACGCCATGACCGTCGCCTCATTGCTGATGCCCAGGTCCTGCGCCGCCAGCACCAGCGCGGCAAATACAACCAGGTTCTCGACCGCGTTGTCATGCGCCTTCATCATCCTCTTTGCCCAGGGCGACTGCGGCTTCGGATTTTCCGGGTAGCCCACCGTGTCCAGCAGACCCCACACCATGACCCGGTCGACCATGTAGGGGATGAAGATCAATGCTGTCAATACCGTTACCCACACCAGGTACATCAGTTCTGTTTTCATCGCTTCCTCCGTTTCGTACGTTGATGCGTCGTTACAGAAAGTTGGATCACGACTAACGAGAACCACAACAGTCGCAGCGCGCCCGCCTCCATCGACCGCGTTCGCGATAACGCCCCGCAAACCTCCACAGTCCGATCTGGCGCCCGCCGCCGGTTAACGCAGCTCGAATGTCTTTTCGGCAATCACCTGGTCCGCCGCCATCAGTCTGACGGTCCACCTGCCCGGCACCGCCTCGGCCTCCCGTTCCAGCGTATGCCCAATGCAGGCGATCGCCTCGCCGCCGGCGGCGGTCAACTCGATTTCCTGTTCGTAACCGGTCAATACCATGCCATCGGCACCGAACACGGGCGGATGCAGGATTACTTTCTCGAGATCCAGGTCACCGTCTTCCAGCGCGCCGGTGACGCTGACGCAAAAGCCGAAACGCATAGCCGGCTGGGCCGCCAGGATGGTGGTCTGCTCGACAAGTTCGACTCCCGCGGGGCCGCCTGGAGCGTGCGCGGTGCGCTGCAGGAACGCCCCGGAACCGGTGCCATATATGCCGTAACTGAGTATCGTGCCGCGCAACAGGTGGTCCTGTAGGCGGCCGTGATGCGCGAGCGACAGTCCGCTCGCCACTGCCAGCAGCGTGACAATGGCGATGCTCGTACTCGATTTCATATGCGCCTCCGATCGACTCAATCCACAAGAAAATCACGATTGAGGGCCAAGAACTGAGGACTGAGTAAATGCCCAGTGCCTAGAGCCCAGTGCCCGGAAAAGTCCCGGTACTTTACTTCATCCTTCATCCTTCACCCTTCATCCTTGCCATTTCATCCTTGCCCTTTAATTTCCGGCGGCGTGAAGAACGGCGCAGGCTGGAGGATCTTGTTCTCCATGCTGTCCAGAAGCGGCGTCGCCTTGGCGAGGTAGGGGGCGAATCCCGGGTCCTGTGCCAGGCGGCCGCGCCGCTCCTCGCGATCTGCCAGGTTCTTGTAGGCCCACATGTGCACGATCTGTGACAACGGGCCGATGTCGTTGCTCACGTACCAGCCGACGCAGCGGCCGAGATACTTGAGCTGTAGCGGCAACATTTCCTTTTCATAGAGCTTCACGAATTCGTTCAGCTTGCCCGGCTTTATTGCGTAAGTGCGGTGATCGACGATCATGGGTTTCCTTCGAAAAGGTGAGGGGTGAGGGGTGAGGGGTGAGGGGTGAGGCGTTAGGCGTGAAAGTAAAAAGTATAAATCTCTCGGGAGTGGGATGTCTGCCTTTACTCGGCCCTCGACCCTCGAACCTCGGCCCTATCTTCCATTTTCCATACTTGCGCCAGGAAGTCGCGGATCACTCCATTGAGGAATGCCGCGTCTTCCGGGTTCAGGCTGCTGGCGGCCTGGTGCCCCTGCACAGAAGGGATCTCGACGAACCGGGCATCTGGGATCGCCGCGGCGGCATCGCGCGCCGATTGTGCCGGATTGAACAGGTCGAGCGGCGGCGCCAGTACCAGCGTTTTCGCCGTGACCGAGGCAAGCGCTGCCGCGGTATCGGCGAAGCCCGCCGTCGCGCCGACATCGTGCGCTTCGTAGGCCCAGGACTGATAAAGATAGTCGTGGGCGTCGAAACCCAAGCTACGGTTCTGCGCAATCAGGCGCTCGAACCACAGGTGCGCCTCGGCGCAGTCCGGAAGAAATTCGGCGAGCGCCATCGGCGTGCGCGTCAGCAGCGCGGTCATGAGTCCGGTGTACGCGCGCCAGCCGCGCTCGGGTACTGCGCTGAATCCGTCGCCGGTCCACGCCGGATCGGCCATCAGGCAGGAGCGCGCCGTCTCCGTGATCAGCACCGCCCAGGGGGCGGTTTTTGCCATCGGCGTCATCGCCACGACGGCACGCACGATGCCGGGATGGCTCACTGCCCACTGCAGTGCCTGCATTCCGCCCATCGAAGCGCCCGCCACCGCGTGCAGCCGGGCGATACCGAGTTGCCCGGAAATCAACTGGTGTTGCGCATTCACCATGTCGCGAATGGTAAACCGGGGAAACTGCATCCCGGGCTGCCGGGCGCTGTTCGAGGGTGAGGTGGACAAGCCGTTGCCGATCGGGTCCGTGGCAACGATGAAGTAGCGCGAGGGATCGAGCGCCTTGCCCTCCCCGATCAAAAAATCCAGCCGGTGATGATTGCCGGTCAGCGAGGCGCAGATCAGCACTGCGTTCGCCTTGTCGCCGTTGAGCTCACCGTGAGTGACGTACGACTGGCGGTAATCCCGAATCACCTCGCCGGATTCGAGCTTCAGATCTCCAAGCTCCGCCATCCGGTGCCGCGCATCCATCTGTCCCGGGGCAAGTGGCGGGTGCATGTAGTCGGCTTTAGTCATTAAAGACACCCCGCGCTTACCGCAGAGGACGCAGAGGACGCGGAGGTAAAACGAAACGAGGAAAAACAAGATTGGGTTAAAAACAGGTTACTCATCGGGAACCACTATCGCAACAAATTTGCCTTGCGGGATCATTCGCCAAGGAATGCCTCTAACTCGACCATGTTTTCTCTCTTGCCTTTCCTCCGCGTCCTCTGCGTCCTCTGCGGTAAGCGCTTCGATTTTCAATCAAACATGACGACAGTGCGGATGCCTTCGCCGCGGGCGAGCGAGGCGAAGCCGTCGTTGATTTCTTCCAGTCTGATGCGCTTGGTGATCAGTTCATCGAGCTTGAGCCGTCCCTTGAGGTATTCGCGCACGATCCAAGGAAAGTCGCGCCGCGGGCGGGCATCGCCGTAGCTGGAGCGCACGATACGCCGCTCACCCATGAGCGAACCCCAGCGGAAACTGACTTCTTCGTTGACGTTGATCTTGCCCAGCCAGACGACGTCGCCTCCAGGCCTGACCGCTTCGACTGCCAGCCGGAAGGTATTCCTGTTGCCGGCCGCCTCGAACACGTAATCAGCGCCGCGGCCCGCGGTAAGCGCCCTGATCTGGTCCAGCGCATCGCCGCTCGAACCGTCCACCGCATGGGTTGCTCCGAACTGCAGCGCGCGATCCAGCCTGGCCTTGCCGACATCCACCGCGATGATCTGGCCGGCATCGACCAATTTTGCGCCCTGCAGCACGTTGAGTCCCACCGCACCGCAGCCGATGACCACTACGCTGGAACCCGCCGCGACCCTGGCCTTGCGCACGGCCGCGCCGACACCCGTCATCACACCACAGCCGATGATGCAGGCACGGTCGAACGCAATGTCCTTCGGCACCGGAATGGCGCCGGATTCCGGCACCACCGTGTATTCCCCATGCGTGGAGGTGACCGAATAATGGTGCACTTGTTCCCCGCCGCGGCTCATCCTGGACTTTCCGTCCAGCAGCAATCCCTTCGGCTGATTGCGGGAGAACGGCTCGCACAGGATCGGCAGGTCGCGCTCGCAGTAGAAACAGTGTCCGCAATGCGGGTTCCAGGAAAGAATCACGTGGTCACCGGGCTTCACCTGCGTGACATCGCGGCCCACCGCCTCGACGATCCCGGCGCCTTCGTGGCCGAGCACGATCGGCAGTGGATACGCCAGCGAACCCTGAATCACTTCAAGATCGGTGTGGCAAAGGCCGCTTGCCTTGATCCTCACCAGCACGTCGGCAGGCGAGAGTGCCGCCATTTCCAGCGTGTCGAGCGTCATCGGCTCGTTGACCTTGTCCAGCACCGCTGCCCGAAATCTCATACTCACCTCACTCCTACACAAAGCGCTCACCGCAGAGGACGCAGAGGACGCAGAGGTAAAGGCAAGAACAAAAAAACATTCGAGGGTGAAAACCTGCTGTCGGTGTTCACTTTGGCACCACGCCCGCCTTTAACTTCTACATGTTTTTCCTCGTTTTTTGGTTTTCCTCCGGCGCCGCCGACACGGCGATGGCGTAGCCATCCGGGGCGGGAGGCGGCGCTTCGGCGCACTACCCGCAAACGGCCAACTACGTCGGTAACGTGTCCGTGCGCCGCTCTGCGTCCTCTGCGGTGAGAGCTAGTGTCACAATGACGGCAGCCACATGGCGATGTCCGGGATGAACACCACCGAAAGCAGCACGATCGCCTGCAGGATGATGAACGGCCACAGCGAAACGAAAATGTCGTTCAGCGAAATGTCCGGGGGTGCCACGCCCTTGAGATAAAACGCGGCTGGGCCGAAAGGCGGCGTCAGATACGAAATCTGCATGTTCAGACAGAACAGCACCCCGAACCACACCGGGCTGTAGCCGAGCGCGACCACGATCGGCACGAATATCGGCATGGTGAGCAGGCAGATGCCGACCCAGTCCATGACACAGCCGAGCACCACCAGGATCGCCATCATCAGCAGCACGATCGCGATCGGCGGCAGGTCAAGCCCGGTGAATAGTTCCTTCACGAAGCCCGGTCCGCCGGCGAGGTTGTACACCCCGATCATTGCGGTCGCGCCGAAGGACAGCCACAGCAGCATTCCGCAGGTGTGCATGGTCTGCCTGAGCGATTCGCGTATCCCCTTCCAGCTCAATTCGCGTCTTATCGCGGAGGCGACGATTGTACCGACCACGCCCATCCCGGCAGCTTCGGTCACGGACGCGATGCCGAAATAGATGGTGCCGAGCACCGCGCCTATGACCAGCAGCGGCAGCGCCAGCCCCCTGAGCAGGCCGAGCTTGCGGGAGAACGAAACGTCTCTCTCCGATGCCGGCGCAGCAGGACCCAGCCTGGGATCGATCTGGCAACGAACGAAGATGTAAACCATGTACACCGCGGACAGCACCAGCCCGGGTACGAGATTGGCCACGAACAGCTCTCCGATCGGGACGTTGACCGTGAGCCCGTAGATGATGAGCACTATCGACGGCGGGATCATGGTCCCCAGCGAGCCTCCCGCGCAGATCGTGCCGATGGCAAGCTTGCGGTCGTAGCCCAGCCGCAGCATCTGTGGCAGCGCAATCAGTCCAAGCAGCACGATCTCTCCGCCGATGATCCCGGTCATCGCACCCATGATCGTGGCGGCAATCATGGTCTGGATCGCAAGTCCGCCGGGCAGCCGTCCGGCCCATATCCGCATCGCGTCGAACAGGTCTTTGGCCACCCCGGAGCGTTCCAGGAGCGAGGCCATCATGATGAACATCGGCACCGACACGAGTGCATACTCGTTCATGAAACTGTAGATGCGGCTCGCGATGAGCTGCAGACCGTTCATGCCGAACAGCCCGACCGTGAACACCACACCGATCAGTCCGGTGACGAAAGCGAGCGGCAGCCCGAGGGCCAGCAGCACCAGCATGGCGCCGAACATGAGCACCGTGATCAGCTCGATGCTCATGCGCCGCCTGCCCGGTCGCGCAGCACGGCGATGTCGCGAGCGAGGTGCAGAAGCGACTGCAGGGTCATCACCACTGCGCACACCGCGAATAGAGTCTTGAGGAAAACGGGAATCGGCCAATTGAGCGCGGTGCCCGTTTTTTCCATGACTTTCAGCGCAAGTCCCGCCTGGACGATCGTTGCCATGGACAGAAAGCCGCAGAAAGCCAGGGTCAGGAGAGAGCCGAGCGCGCGGGCCCAGCGCCGCGTCAGCGGGCTCATGCGGTCATAGACGAAACTGATGGTGATGTGGTGGCGGCCCTGATGAACCAGAGGACCGCCGATGACGAAGCAAGTGGCAGCCAGGGCGACCGACAGCTCATGCACCCAGAGCGTGGGCGCATTGAGCAGGTAGCGCATCGTTACTTCGTAGGCGGTAATGACGACGACGACCAGGTACAGCCAACTCGCCGCATCGCCCACTGTGCGCATCAGCCGCGTGATGCGGTCCTCTCGGGGCATGCTCCTCCTCCGCTATCCTGTATTTTGCGCAACAAAAAAGGGGCCGGATCACGGGCCCCTTGTTGCACCGCAGTTGCGGACAGCTACCGGTATCCCGGCGCCACCCCGCCGCCTGCGATTATTTCAACAGTCCCAGTTGCCGCAGGAAGGCGACTTGCGAGTCGTACACCTTCTGCGCCATGGGGCTGCGGGAAGCATACACTTTCCAGACGCCCCTTGCGATTTCCCGGAATTTCTGGCGCTCTTCCGGGCTCAGGTCGATCGCCTCGAATGAACGACGCTCCGCCTCGACGGCCACTTTGCGGTCCGCGAGTTCGTTGCGCTGGATCATTTCGCGTGCGTACTCCTTGGTTGCCGTTTCGATTGCAGCCTTCAGATCAGCCGGAAGCGCTTCCCAGCGTTTCATATTGATCGAGATCTCGCCCATCGGCATCGAGTGGAATCCCGGATAGGTCGGGTACTTCGCCAGCTTGTGGTAGCCAAGATCCTCGTTCATCGAGAGCGTTCCCCAATCGCTCGCGTCCACGACTCCGCGTTCAAGCGCGGTGTAAACCTCGCTGCCGGGCAATTGCACCGGCGCCGCGCCGAGAAGACTGAAAATCTCGCCGCTCATCCCCTGTGGTGCGCGAATCTTCACGCCCTTGAAGTCGGCCAAGGTGCGCAGCGGCTTCTTCGAAACCAGGCTCTCGGGTCCGTACCAGACTCCACCGACGAACTGGACGTCGTATTTCGCGTACAGCTCGCGGGCAAGTTCGTTACCGCCGCCGTATTCCATCCACATCTGGAACTGGTATGGCGTCTCGAACGCGCCCTGCGGATCGCCGAGCAGCGCAAAAGCGGCGTCTTTACCGGTGAAGTAGGCCGGCCCTCCGTTCTGGCCGTCGAGCACGCCGGCGCCGACCGCATCCAGTGCCTCTGGAGGCGCGACCACGGCATTGGTGGCCATGGCCTCGACCTTGAGGCGGCCGCCCGAAAGCGCATCGACGCGTTTGGCGAAACCCTCGAACAACTGCTGCGGCAGCGTGCCGGATTGCCAGTACGATTGCATCTTCCATTGCATTGCCGGGCCCGACTGCGCCGCCGGGCCCGCCTTTTCCGCCTTTTGCCCACAGCCGGCAAGCGCGAAGACGAGCACGGCCAACACGATCAATATGCGGTTCATCTGTATACCTATGGTTAGGCGTGTGGAGAGAGGCTAGAGGCTAGAGGCTAGAGGCTAGAGGCTAGAGGCTAGAGGCTAGAGGCTAGAAAAGCATAATTCAAATTTTCCGCTTATTTCTTCTTGTCCCTCCAACTTCTTTTTCATCGTTCCGGCACCGACTTCCCTTCAACCCTCTCGCCTCACGCCTCACGTCTCACGCCTCACCCCTCTCGCCTCACGTTTTCACCTTATCCGTTCCCCGATACAGGATTTTGTTTGCTTCCTCGGTAACGCGCTTGTGGGTCGCGACTTCCTCGGCGCCGAGATCCACGCGAGGCGCGGGCTCGTAGTCGAAATGATGGAAACGGTCCACGCCGCGCACCAGTATGGCGTAGTCCTTCGGTCCGGCGGTCTGACGCACGTAGGTCGGCACATAGCGGATTGCAATGCCGATGCGCCGGTAGTCGGCGCGATTGGGCTCCGAGCCATGCACCATGCGCACGTGGTGCAACGACATCTCACCGGGGCTGAGTAACAGGTCCACAGCCTGTTTTTCATCCACCTCGACCGCAACCTCCTGGCCACGGGTCAGCAGATTGTCCCTGGCGAAGGTGTCCTGGTGCGGAAGCTGGTCCTTGAGATGGCTGCCGGGCATGACCCGCATGGCTCCATTGGGGAGGTCGCTAACCGAAAGCGCCACCCATGCAGTCACGATGTCCGGATGCGAAAGCCCCCAGTAAGTGGAATCCTGGTGCCAGGAAACGTAGGCCGGATCATGCGGTTCCTTGATGAAGAAGCTGCTGCCCCAGACCAGCAAATCGGGCCCAAGCAAGTCCTCGACCGCGTCGAGAATGCGTGGATTGCGGATCAGTTCATTGGCCCATCTGAAAACAAGGTGCGGCTTGTTGCGGTAAGGCGTCTTCATGACCAGCCCGTGCACGGCTTCGAACGCCTCGATCTTTTGACGATATCCAGCCGCTTCGGCTTCCGCAATCACGCGCAGCGGAAAGTGGTAGCCATTGCGCTTGAATGCCTGTACCTGCGCCTCCGTAAGGGCCTTGCGGACCTTCGCCGTGGAGGCCGGCTGCGCACTGCTCATGAAATGCTCTCCTGTCGAGAAAAAAGTCGCAGAGGCAAATGCCTCTGCGACCACGTTGCTGGTGCGCGAAATCAGGGAAGCTGATACCCCTTCTTGCCGACCCGGATTCTATACAGGCTCTTGCCCGAGGTCAGGTACAACAGGTTGGAATCCGCACCGCGACCGAAACCGATGTTGGTCGGCATCTCGGTGCCGGTGGAGATGTAGGCCAGTTCCTTGCCCTGCGGCGTAAGCACCTGTACGCCCGGCCGGTGCTCGCAACGCGACGCCAGCCAGATGTTGCCGTTCTCGTCGGCGAGAATGCCGTCGGGGCCGCTGCAGGGCTTCTCCAGCTTGCCGTAGTCGATCAGCACGCGCCGGTTGCTGAGATTTCCGTCCGCATCCACGTCGAAGGCCTGTAGCAGGTGCGAGTTCTGCACCGTGGTCTCGCCTTTCTTCAGGTTCTGGAACTCGAGCCAGCCGTTGTCATTGCTGACGATGTACAGGGTCTTCTGATCCGGCGAGATCAAAACGCCGTTGCACTTGCCGCAGTTGCTGGCCACGCGGGTCACCGTGCCGTCCGGATCGAGCCTGTAGGCGGCGAATCCATCGGCCATCACCGGCTCATGGCCGAGGTAGCGCGGGTCGGTGAAATAAATGCGGCCCTTCTCGTCGATGGTGATGTCGTTCAGCGCGTTGAACGGTTTGCCTTCGTAGAGCCCGGCCAGGATGATGCTCTTGCCGGTTTTCATGTCGGTCTTGATCAGCATCCGGCCGCCGAAATCCGCACCGAGCGCCGCGAGCATATTGCCCTCGCGGTCAAATTTCAAACCGTTCGACATCCCGCTCGGCGAACGGAAGATCGTGGTTTCACCGTTCTTCGGGTTGTATTTCCAGATGTTGCCGGCCTGCGCGTACTTACCCGAGGCATCGCGGCAGAACTTGGTGAACGTGATGTCGCTGAAATAGATCATCCCGTCGTGACCGGCCGCCACACCCTCGGTCAGCATGCAGCCACCGTCGAAAATGAGTTCCAGCTTTGCGCCCGCGGGGACGATGCTCTTGTCACCGACTGGTGCCGGGAAAGTCGACGGGTCGGCTGCATGTACTGCGGCGGAAAAAGCCAGCAAGGTGCCGAGAACGGCGGCACTCCGTTTGAACAGACGCAAGGTTTCCATTATTTCCTCCAGTTGTTATGCAAGTGTCGAAGCACTTGCTTTTACTACGGAACGACGCACTAACAGGCTGTTGAAACGAATCTTGGTGGTTAATGCATTGTATTGCCGGCGATAGCCCTCTTCAAGCGGCGCGCGCGGCGCCTGCTGATTCCTCTTTTTCGATCCTGCTCCAAAGCGCGCGGATCATGTCCTTCGTCATCAGCGCCTCCTGCCAGCGGTCGGATTTCCGGTCCCGGCGAACCGGTTGCCGAAAACGAGCCTGGAAATCCGGCCAACGCGGCATTGAGGACTCCTGGCAGGTGAATTACGCTGTCGCACGCGCACGTGCGCGCACGACGCCATCATGCCTCTCCCACAAAAAATCGAAGTGTTGATCGTCGGCGCAGGCCCGACCGGGTTAATGCTGGCCAACCAGCTCGCGCGTCACGGACTTCGGGCACTGGTCATCGAACGCAATTCCGGCCCATCGGTCCGGACCAAGGCGCTAGGGGTGCAGGCACGCACGCTGGAGATTTATTCATGGATGGGCATTGCCGAGCGGGCGATCGGACTGGGCGCCCAGGCAAGCGGCGCGAATCTCTGGGTCGAGGGCAGGAAGATGGCGCGAATACCGCTGGGGGATATGGGACGCGATCTGAGCCCCTACCCCTACCTGCTGATCCTGGGCCAGGACGACAACGAGCGGCTGCTCGGAGACGCACTCCACAGCCGGGGGATCGACGTGCAATGGAATGCCGAACTCGTCGCACTTGCACAGCACCCTGATCACGTGACCGCGACGATCCAGACTCAGGACGGCCACCGCGAAACGATTCGGACCAACTGGGTGGCCGGCTGCGACGGCGCCCACAGCGCGGTGCGCCGCCTGAACGGTATAGGCTTTCCGGGCTCTCCTTACGAACACGTCTTTTTTGTCGCCGATACGCTGGCTACCGGTTCGATGGTGTCCGGCGAACTCAACGTGTATCTCTGGAAAAGGGGGTTTCATCTTTTTTTCCCAATGCGCGGTGCCAACCACTGGCGTGTTGTCGGCATTGTTCCCAGCGCGCTGCAGGGCCGGGAAGATCTCGACTTCAAATCGGTGATTCCCTCGATCCGCGACGCGGCAGGGCCGGGCCTCGGCTTTCAGGATTGCCGCTGGTTCTCGACTTATCGCATCCATCACCGGCGCGCCGAACGCTTTCACCATCAGAGCTGTTTCCTGCTCGGCGACGCCGCCCATATTCATAGTCCGGTCGGGGCGCAAGGCATGAATACCGGGCTGCAGGATGCCTACAATCTCGGCTGGAAGCTCGCCCTCGTGGCGACGGGGCGGGCAACGGTGGCACTGCTGGATTCCTACAGTAGCGAGCGCGAGCCCTTTGCCGACAGGCTGGTCCGAACCACTGACCGGGCGTTTTCCCTGGTGGTCTCCGAGCGGTGGTGGGCAAGCTTGTTGCGCACCCGGCTGCTGGCGAGGCTGGTTGCGTTTGCCATGACCCGCGATCGGTTCCGGAAACTCGCATTTCTGACGATTTCACAGATCGGCATCCATTACCGCGGGGGTCCGCTCTCGGAGCCGCAGCCGGGATGGCCGAAGGGAGCCCCAACCGCGGGCGAGCGGTTTCCCTGGATGCGGTTCCGGTTCGTTCCCGGCGCCGCGCTTGAGGATTTTTTCGGCAGACTCGACGACACGCGCTTCAACCTGATAGTAATCGGACAGTCGGCGACCGCGGAACTCGTCCGGAAATTCGCCGACATCCTGATCGTGCATCAGGTTCCGCAGGACCCGGACAACGCCCGCGAACTGGCGCGCGTGAACATTCCGAATCCGTCCTGGTATCTGCTGCGGCCGGATGGCCACATCGGCAGCGCCGGAAAGTTACTGCGAGTCGAAGAACTCAAACGGTACTTTTCCAGCCGCGTGGGGCTTCGATAGGTGCGGTGCGCGAAGCGCTTACGCCGCGCGCGCAGCGCCTGCTGATTCCTCTCTTTCGATCCGGTTCCAAAGCGCGCGAATCATGTCCTTCATCATCAGCGCTTCGTGCCAGCGGTCGGAAAGCTCGTAGCCGTCGGGACCGGTCATCGCGTACTCCTTCGGCCCCAGTTCGCACAGGAAGGTCAGCGTCGCATCCTTCGGCGCGCGCTTGCGCCAGCTTCGGAAGCCGTATTCCCACCAGCCCATGAACAAATCCACCCAGTCCTTGTGATGCGGGAAACTGATCTGGATCTGGACCTGCTCGCGGCTGGCGACGCGCCCGTGGAAACCCCAGCAGTTATCAATAATGCGGTGCATGTAGCCATGGTTCACATCGCTGATCGGCCAGGCGAACTCGCGCCCCACGACGTAGTGCGACAGGTCGCCGGTCAGGCGCAGATCCGGGAAACGGTCGAGCAGATGCATGGTGAAAAAAAGATCGGTGGTCATGCGGTCGCGGTGCGTTTCGATATGCACCGGGATGCCGGCGTCGTGGGCGAGCCGGCGCCAGCCTTCGATGTAGGGGATGCACTCCTCGAGTGAATAGGGACGCACGTCCGGCTGCAGGTTGATGTGGTCCGCGCCCAGTTCCCTGACGTGTTCCAGGATGGGCTCGAGGTCGTCCACTTTCTGTGGGTAGCACTGCGCCTGCCAGGTCATGTTACGGGCGCGCAGGAAATCGGTGACCTCCTTCGCGTACTTGTAGTCGAAGAAGCGCACGCCGCAGCCGTCGAAGCCCGCGCCATGGATCATGTTCAGCTTCTGGTCGAGCGTCCACTCCTGGCCGTCCGGACGGCGCCGCTCCATCGCCCACAGCGATTGGTAAATCAGCAGATTCTGCATTTTTCTTACCCCCTAAAATTCTTCACCGCAGAGGCGCAAAGGCGCAGAGGAAACGCAAAGGAAAGCAATGCAAAATTGGATGGAAAGACGAATATACAAACGGAAAGTCGCGAAAACCGCGATTCATAGACTCGGTGGGGCAGATCGCAATCCTCCCGCTTTTTGACACGCTTCGTTTGGTTTTCTCTGCGTTTCCTCTGCGCCTTTGCGCCTCTGCGGTTCAGGTTTGAGTTTAAAACACGACCACGCTGCGGATGGACTCGCCGGCATGCATCAGGTCGAAGCCCTTGTTGATGTCTTCGAACTTGAGCTTGTAGGTGATGAGGTCGTCGATATTGATCTTCTTTTCCATGTACCAGTCCACGATCTTCGGCACATCGGTGCGGCCGCGCGCGCCGCCGAAGTCCGTTCCCTTCCAGACGCGGCCGGTCACCAGCTGGAACGGCCGGGTCGCGATCTCCGCGCCTGCAGGCGCGACGCCGATGATCACCGACACGCCCCAGCCCTTGTGGCAGCACTCCAGCGCCTGGCGCATGACTTTGACGTTGCCGATGCATTCGAAGCTGTAATCCGCCCCGCCCTTGGTGAGGTTGACCAGGTAAGACACCAGCTCGCTTTCGGCCATGTCTTTCGGATTGACGAAGTGCGTCATGCCGAATTTCTCGGCGAGCGCGCGCCGCTTCGGATTCAGGTCAACGCCGACAATCATGTTGGCACCGGCCATGCGCGCGCCCTGCACCACGTTGAGCCCAATGCCGCCGAGGCCGAACACCACCACCTTGGCGCCCGGCTCGACTTTCGCGGTGTTGATTACCGCGCCGATGCCGGTGGTAACGCCGCAGCCGATGTAGCAGACCTTGTCGAACGGTGCGTCCTCGCGGATCTTCGCCAGCGCGATTTCCGGCACCACTGTGTAGTTGGAGAACGTCGAGGTACCCATGTAGTGGTGCAATTTCGTCCCGCCCAGGGAGAAGCGGCTGGTGCCGTCGGGCATCAAGCCCCGGCCTTGCGTAACGCGGATCGACTGGCAAAGATTGGTCTTGTGCGACACGCAATACTCGCACTCGCGGCACTCGGGTACGTACAGAGGTATGACGTGGTCGTCTTTCTTCAGGCTCTTCACACCGGGGCCGACGTCCACGACGATGCCCGCGCCTTCATGACCGAGGACGGACGGGAACAGTCCTTCCGGATCGGCGCCGGAAAGCGTGTATTCGTCGGTATGGCAGATTCCGGTGGCCT
>JAXIOX010000282.1:0-7797 GCA_045403275.1 Burkholderiales bacterium
CAGCAAAGATCAGATCGCGGTAACGATCGTAGGTCCGTATCTCCACCGTTCCCGGGGGAACGGCAGATATCAACGGGGAAGCAAGCAGCGCCCGGTCCTCCTCCATCGTGGGATGCGAGACGACGACCTCGTCCGCCGCGGACAGCCAGCCGGCGGTGATGCGAATTCCGCGAGCAAGGGTCGCTTCCGCGGAAGCCTCGGGAATTCCCGCCTTGCGCTGCAGAGCTGGAGGAATGAAAGGATTGGGCGCCGCAGCGAGCGGCCAGGCTTCGTCCGTGAGGCCGCTCACCCACAATGCGTCGAACTCGAGCCCCGCCGATTCGAGCACGCCGAGTACCTGGATCGGCGCGTCCGGCGTCTCGGGCTGGAACAGCGAGTCGGTGCAAAGGCGCCGCAAACGCGCGAGCGCCTGCGCAAAAGACATCTTCGGCGCGACGCGCTCGAGCTTGGCGAACTCGGCCAGTGTCTCGTTGAACTTGGCCCAGGTCTGGAATTCGTCGGAGTCCAGGCCGCGTTCGCCGGGAAAACCCGCTACATCGAGCAGCGCGGAGAAATGCCGCGCCCACTCGTGCGGCGAGCGCTCGCCGCCGGATTGCTCCCGCACAAGCGCGAAAAGCCCCTCGAGCCGCTGGCGCAGCACCGGCGTACCTTCGATCAACGCTACCAACTTGCCCAGCTTCAGGCGCGCAGGCGCTCGTTTGCGCAGCTCCGCATCGAGGCGCGCGCGCGTCGAGAGTTCAGGCTCGGCGCCGGCGAGGAACGGCGAGCGGATCAACTTGGCTGCCTGCTCGAAGGGAATTTCGTCGGAAGCGAGCTCGAGGATGGAGAGCGCGGCACGCGCGAGCGGGTAGTCGGCGAGCGGCGCGCCCAGCGAGATATTGAAGGGCAGCGCCTTCTGTTCCGCGCCGGGAAGGTTATGGGCCGGGTGCATGACGCGTGCGAACACGCGCGCCACTTCCTTGCGGCGTTGTCCCAAATCTGGGACCACGACGCCGATGCGCTTCGCGCCTGCCTCCAGCTTCGCGCGCGCCCAGTTCGCCGCCGCTTGCAGTTCCTCGCGCGCCAAGGAGAAGGCAATGCGGCTCGCCTTCGATACTTTTTCCTCCGGCGCGCAACTGCGCACGTCGATGCCCTGCTTGGCGCAAGCATCCAGAAAATCCTGCACCTGCGGCGGCACCACGTCGAAGGCGTAAGCGACGAGGAGTTTCGGTTTCCTGGGCGCCGCCTGTTTCAGCAGCGGCGCGACGACGTCGGTAAGGCGAGCCGCGTCGGTGTTGCCTTCCTTGTCACAACGCTTCGCGTAGTCTCTGGCCCACTCGGCGAAGGCTTTGTCGTCTTCGTTTCCCGGGAAGCTCCCCGCATTTCCCATTACGGCACCCGCGATGCGCCACTCGTACGCGAGCCCCCAGGCCTTGCGGCAGTCGGCCGCGGCCCGCGGCACGGCAAGGAGCGCCTCGCCCCACTCGCTCGCGCGGATCGCCGCTTCCCACAGTTCCTGTTCCTGCGCGCCGGTGAGCAGCAACGGAAGCTGCGCGGCGATATCGGAGTACAGCGCATCCTCGTAGACCCTCTCGACGAAGGCGTCGAACGGAAGGATGTCTGCGGTTTCCCAGACCGTGAGGCCGGCCGCGATTTGCCGCTGGTCGAATTCGCGCGCAAGCGTCTGCGCGAGGCGCCGGTTCGGCGTCACGACGGCAATGCCCTCAGAATGTCCCCTGGCGAGATGCGCGAGGAGCTCGCGCTTTTGCACTAACGGGAATTCGGCGCCGAAAGTCATGGCGCCCAATTTAATGCAATCCCGACCTTCCCGTTACCCAGCCTGCAAAGAAATCCAAGAACGAAAAACCCTTAACGCATCCACCGCCAAGGACGCCAAGGACGCAAAGGAAAGACGATGGCGTGAAGGCGAGGCTGAGTTAGGATAACTGGCCAATCACAACGCGGATACTTGGACGGGATTTAAACACTGGTCCGCTTGATTCTTGCATTTGGTTTCCCCTGGCGTCCTTGGCGTCCTTGGCGGTTAACGCTTGGCAGTAAGGGGAGGTGCGATTCAGCCGCGCTCCAGCAACTGCACCTTTGCTTTGACGTCTTTCCAGTCGTCGGCGTCGGGAGGAGCGTCTTTCTTTTCGGTGAGCACAGGCCAGGCCTTCGCAAGCTCGGCGTTGAGCTTGGTGAAACTGCGCTGGTTCTCGGGCACGTCGTCCTCCGCGAAGATCGCCTCGACCGGGCACTCGGCCACGCACAGGGTGCAATCGATGCATTCGTCCGGATCGATGACGAGCATGTTCGGGCCTTCGTGGAAACAATCGACCGGGCACACGTCTACGCAGTCGGTGTACTTGCATTTGATGCAGCTTTCGGTAACAACGTAGGTCATTCAAAGAATCCTTTTTGCAGGACTCGCGAGCCCCTGAAGCGACGCGATTCGCATAGTTGCGGTGTCGCACGAAACGCGGTCCAAGGCGAGCATTCTAACAAAAAGTTCTGGCCACGCCCCTGAAAATGAAGCCGCAAGGACCGAATATGTCCCGGAAAGTAAAGGGGTTTTATCTTGCCGCACAACTCCGGTGCGCCGCCCGAAGCGCTTCCCTTCCATATTCTTTTTTTTTTCGCTAGCATAGGGTCTACTCTTCGATTCGCAGTCCGTCCGGACAGCGTTGTTGTCGCAATCCCCCGTCAAACTCTCGAGGCAATCCTCAAATGAGCGAGCACATACATCATGTCACCGACGAAACTTTCGAGCCCGAAGTACTCCAGTCGCAGGTTCCCGTACTGGTGGACTACTGGGCCGAATGGTGCGGACCGTGCAAGATGATCGGGCCCATACTTGACGAGGTCGCAAGCGAGTATTCGGGCCGCCTCAAAATCGCCAAACTGAACATAGACGAAAACCAGGGCACGCCGCCGAAGTACGGCATCCGCGGTATCCCCACATTGATGATCTTCAAGAACGGCAATATCGAGGCGACCAAGGTGGGCGCCGTCTCAAAATCCCAGTTGACAGCCTTTATTGACAGCAATATCTAAAGCCGCTAGGCTTCGCCCCGTACTGGCCGGCAAGCGCGTTAATCGAAAGCGATTGCGACCGGCAGCGGGTAAGGTCCCTTCCCGCCTCGTCGTCTTCCCGATCTTTCCTTTGTATCTCATCTCGTAGGACCCCTCTCCATGCATTTGTCCGATCTGAAAGACCTCCACGTCACCGAACTCGTGGATATGGCGATCACCAATGAAATCGAAAACGCCAACCGACTGCGCAAGCAGGACCTGATCTTTGCGCTCCTGAAAAACCAGGCGAAACGGGGCGAAAGCATTTTCGGCGAAGGGACCCTCGAGGTGCTGCCGGACGGATTCGGCTTCCTGCGCTCCCCCGACACCTCCTACCTCGCCGGACCCGATGACATTTACGTCAGTCCCTCGCAAATACGCAGATTCAATTTGCATACCGGCGATTCGATCGAGGGGGAGATCCGAACGCCGAAGGACGGAGAACGCTATTTCGCGCTGGTGAAAGTCGACAAGGTCAACTCCGAACCGCCTGAAAATTCCAAGCACAAGATCCTCTTTGAAAACCTTACCCCGCTCTTCCCCACCGAGCAGTTCGTCATGGAGCGGGATATCAAGTCCGAAGAGAACCTCACCGGCCGCATCATCGACATCATCGCCCCGATCGGCAAGGGCCAACGCGGCCTGCTGGTATCCAGCCCGAAGAGCGGCAAGACGGTGATGCTGCAGCACGTCGCCCACTCGATCGCGGCAAATTATCCGGACGTGTACCTGATCGTACTGCTGATCGACGAACGCCCCGAGGAAGTGACCGAAATGCAGCGCTCGGTGAAGGGCGAGGTCGTATCCTCGACCTTCGACGAGCCGGCCACCCGCCACGTGCAGGTGGCGGAAATGGTGCTTGAAAAGGCCAAGCGCCTGATCGAGCACAAGAAGCACGTTGTCATCCTGCTGGACTCGATTACGCGCCTGGCGCGCGCCTACAACACCGTGGTGCCGGCCTCCGGCAAGGTGCTGACCGGCGGCGTGGATGCCAACGCGCTGCAGCGGCCGAAGCGCTTCTTCGGCGCCGCACGCAACATCGAGGAAGGCGGTAGCCTGACCATCATCGCCACCGCACTGATCGACACCGGCTCTCGGATGGACGACGTGATCTACGAAGAATTCAAGGGCACCGGCAACATGGAAATCCATCTTGACCGGCGCATGGCGGAAAAACGCATTTACCCGTCGATCAACGTCAACCGCTCCGGCACCCGCCGCGAAGAACTGCTGATCAAGCAGGACATCCTGCAGAAGATCTGGGTGCTCAGAAAACTGCTTTACCCCATGGATGAACTGGAAGCGACAGAGTTCCTGGTGGACAAGTTACGGTCGACCAAGAACAACGCGGACTTCTTCGACTCGATGCGGAGAGGTTAACGCCACAGGACGAAGTCCGGCGCGCTTCCCGCAAACGGGCGTGCCGCTAACGAGTCCGCGCGCGACTTCTTCGACTCGATGCGGCGTGGCTAGAGGCAAGAGGCTAGAGGCTAGAGAAGACTAGTACGTTTAGTTTCCCCTCTAGTTTTCCTCTGCGCCCTTTACGTTCTTGGCTTCCACATAACCTGAAGGTTAGTGTCCACCGATACAGATCGCGTCGCGCTATGTTTTCCTTTGCGCACCTTGCGTTGAATGCCCCTAACCGCTGGCCTTCGGCCAGCTGACTTTGCCGCAGCACACAGCACTCAGCACCGGGATTGGCCCTGTCCCTGAGCCCGCACTCCTGCTTGCCTTTCCCCCTCACGCCTCACGCCTTACGCCTCACCCCTCACCCCTCACCCTTCACCCTTCGCTGCCCAGCGGGCTTGCAAAGCCCGCGCAGCTTGGGGATAATCCGCCCCCTTTGGAAGCGCAAATCCCGCTTCCGCGAGAAAGGACCCGAAAATGAAGCCCGAGATCCACCCGCAATACCAGGAAATTACCGTCACCTGCAGCTGCGGGAATACCTTCAAGACCCGCTCCACGCTTGGCAAGCCCCTGCACGTTGAAGTCTGCTTGGAATGCCACCCGTTCTACACCGGCAAGCAGAAGATCGTGGACACCGCCGGCCGCGTGGAGAAATTCCGCCAGAAGTACACCAAGAAGACCGCCACCAAGACGCCCGCCGCCTGAGGCCTGCGTCCGGCCGGCACCCAAAAAAGGCAGCGCAAGCTGCCTTTTCCTTTTTCTCTGCACGTGGGATTTTCGGTGCCCCCTGCGGTTCGGGGCATTAGAATAAGATCTCCCCGGGCGCGCCTGCGACCCGACGGGTAGCACAGCCGCGTGGCATTTCCCGCGTAACGCGGTCGGAGGCTGCAAACAACCAATACAACAAAGATGCTTCACCCCGCACATTTACTGCGCAACGAGAAGCTCGCTGCGTCCCTCGCCAAAAATCCGGTACCCCTCGTTTTTCTGATCTGCCTGGGGTGGACGTTGCTCGGCCTGGTGGGGCACGACCCCTGGAAGCCGGACGAGGCCCATACCTTTGGCGTCGTCTATTACCTGATGCAAAGCGGCGACTGGGTCGTGCCGATGCTGGCCGGCGAACCCTACATGGAGAAACCGCCGCTGATCTACCTGACGGCGGCGCTGTTCGGCGCGCTGTTCTCTCCGGTCCTGCCACTGCACGATGCCGCGCGCCTGGTAGCCGGCGCGTACATGGGCTTTACTTTTATTTTCGTGGCGCTGGCCGCGAAGGAACTCTACGGCGGCAACAAGAGCTGGATGGCCACGCTCATGCTGCTCGGCTGCGGGGGCCTGCTGGTGCGCGGGCACCAGTTGATCAGCGACGTGGCGCTCCTGGCGGGGCTGGCCATGGGTCTGTACGCGCTCGCCCTGTCGGCGCGGCGGCCCCTGATTGCAGGATTCTGGCTGGGTACCGGCCTGGGTGTCATGTTCTTCTCGAGCGGACTGGTCGAACCCCTGATGCTGCTCGCCACCATGGTGTTGCTGCCGATCGTTTCCCCGCACTGGCGCTCGCGTGCTTATCCGCTTACTGTGCTGGTCGCACTGGTGTTGTTGCTCCCCTGGGTGTGGCTCTGGCCGAGCGCTTTGTATTCGCGCTCGCCGGAACTGTTCGCGCAGTGGTTCTGGACGGAAAACGTGCTGCGCCTGAGTGGCCTGTTTTCGCTCAACGACGAAGAGGAATACTTCTATTACCTGAATGTGCTGCCCTGGTTCGCATGGCCGGCGCTGCCGTTCGCGTTGTGGACGCTGTGGACGGAGCGGTGGGCGGGATTGCGCAAACCCGGGATCCTGCTGCCGCTGGTCGCTTTCGCGGCGTACTTCGCTTTCCTCAGCCTCATCGGCGAAGGTCGCGACGTACTCGGCCTTCCGCTGCTGCTGCCGCTGTCGCTGCTCGCCGCCGCCTGCTTCGGGACTCTGCGGCGTGGTGCGACCAACGCGTATTACTGGTTCGCGATCATGCTGTTCACGTTCTTCATACTGGTGGGCTGGTTTTACTGGATGGCGATCGATTTCAGCGTTCCGGCACGGCTGGGCAGGCATATGATGAAGATGCAGCCGGAGTACCAGGCGCACACCCATCCGCTGGTGATCCTGCTCGCGTATGCCTTCACCGCCGCATGGTTCGTGCTTTTGTTCAACGTCAAGCGCAGTGCCGAGCGGCCAGTGATCATCTGGGCCGCGGGCCTGACCATCGTCTGGGCGCTGGTGACGCTGCTGCTGGTGAATTACATCGACACTGGCAAGTCCTACCGTTCGATGGTTGCGCAATTATCGCAGGCGATACCCGACGGACACCGCTGCATCTACAGCCAGTCGCTGGGCGAGTCACAGCGGGCGATGCTGCATTATTTTGCGAGCATTATCACGGTGCGGCTGGAGAAATCCGGTCCGCGCCCCGACTGCGACTTGCTGATCACCCAGGACAACTGGAAGGACCCGGGCCAGGCCGGCGGACCCTGGGAAATGATCTGGGAAGGACGGCGCCCCGGCGACAAGCAGGAGCGCTACCGTCTTTATCGGCAGCCATGAGCGATTCCCTGCAAAGATCCAGTTCCGGCATGACCTGAAGGTCAGCCTGCACTGAAACTTTGCCTCCTCCGCGATCACAAACTGCTATACATACCCGTTACCTATCGATTGACGATGTCTGATTCCTTACAACGTTTTCTGCTGGAGAGCACGCCGGTGCGCGGCGAGATCGTGCACCTGGATGCCACCTGGCGCGCGGTGCTCGAGCGCCGCACCTACCCTGCCCCACTGCAAGCGTTGCTGGGCGACATGATGGCGGCAGCCGCCCTGCTTTCGGCCATACTCAAGTTCGAAGGCTCCCTGATCATGCAGATGCAGGGCAACGGACCGGTGCAGTTGCTGGTAGTCGAGGCGACCAGCGAGCACACGCTGCGCGCCACCGCCAAGTGGGAGGGCGAACTTGCCACGGGCAACGTGACCGAGCTGCTCGGCGCAGGGCGATTCGTGATCTCGATCGTGCCCAGCAGCGACAAGCAGACTTATCAGGGCATCGTAGCCATCGAGGGCGAAAGCATCGCGCAGGTGCTGGAGCATTACATGGCCAAGTCCGAGCAACTGGAGACCAGGCTGTGGCTCGCCTCCGATTCGCAACAGGCCGCCGGCATGCTGCTGCAGAAGCTGCCCGCCGCACCGACGCAGGATGAGGACGCATGGAACCGCGCGAAGCAACTGGGCGAAACCATCAGGCGCGAGGAATTGCTGTCGCTGCCGGCCCGAGAGATCATCCGCCGCCTCTACCACGAGGAAGACGTGCGCGTATTCGAGTCCAGG
>JAXIOX010000194.1:0-1327 GCA_045403275.1 Burkholderiales bacterium
TTCGAGCTCAGGTTGAATAGGTAGCGGGATGCGGCATTGCCCGAGCTCACCAGCGCCATGGCAAGCACCAGCCAGATCAGCGCTTGTCCGATCCTTGCGTTCAGCGCGTCGATCGCGCGCGAGATCCTTAACAGTATTTGCATGGTCGGCCCCGCATTTCCCGAGAATCAAAAGATTCGACGCAAAGGCGCAAAGAAAGACAAGAAACGAACGGTAGCACGAAGTCCTTGATGAACAGGCCGACAAGTTTTGTGCAGGGGAACAAACGGCAACCGCCCAACCCGACCTCCCGTTAATTTCGATCCCTTTTCAGGGTTTCTTTGCGCCTTTGCGCACCCCTAGGGGGTATTGAAAAGAAACTTTGCGTCAAGTTTTCCCGTCTGGGGATTCTCGCCGATCGCACGCCCGCGTGCAAAATCCGGCCGGACTCCCGCTGGGCCCCGCGCCGGATTATGATGTGTTCCCCGACAATTACGGGTACTCACGCTCCCATGTTCGAAACGACTATCGCTGGCAGCCTGCCCAAGCCATCCTGGCTGGCCGAGCCTGGAAAACTGTGGCCGCAGTGGAAGCTTGCAGGCGAGGCGTTGGACGAAGCCAAGCGCGATGCGACATTGGTCTGGATCAAGGCGCAGGAGGACGCCGGGATCGATGTTGTTGGCGACGGAGAGCAGTCGCGGCAGCATTTCGTGCACGGCTTCCTCGAATCGGTGGAAGGTCTCGATTTCGAGCACAAGGTCAAGATGGGCATTCGCGACAACCGCTACGAGGCCATGGTGCCGGTGGTTGTCGGGGCGGTGCGGTTGC
Organism: Burkholderiales bacterium; assembly: GCA_045403275.1. Taxonomy (GTDB): domain Bacteria; phylum Pseudomonadota; class Gammaproteobacteria; order Burkholderiales; family JACQAP01; genus JACQAP01. Next base: position 808 of record JAXIOX010000194.1, read on the forward strand.
GCGGCCGCGTTCACCAAACGGAAGCGCAGGTAGCGCGGGCGCACACTACCAGGAAGCTCAAGATCACCCTGCCCGGGCCGATGACCATGGTCGACACCGTCGCCGATTCGCATTACCGCGACAAGGCGAAGCTGGCGATGGCGCTGGCCGAACTTCTCAACCAGGAGGCGCGCGCGCTCGAAGCGCAGGGCGTGGACGTGATCCAGTTCGACGAGCCGGCCTTCAACGTCTACATGGACGACGTGAAGCGCTGGGGAATTGAAGCTCTGCACCGTGCGATCGAGGGCCTGAAGTGCCGGACCGCGGTTCACATCTGCTACGGCTATGGCATCCAGGCCAACATCGACTGGAAGAAGTCGCTCGGCAGCCAGTGGCGGCAATACGAGGAGATTTTTCCGGCGCTGGCGGAAAGTCGGCTCGACCAGGTCTCCGTCGAGTGCATGCACTCGCGAGTGCCGATGAGCCTGCTGAAACTGCTGGGCGGCAAGGACGTGCTGGTGGGCGCGATCGACGTGGCTAC
>JAXIOX010000303.1:0-2874 GCA_045403275.1 Burkholderiales bacterium
GGGAAATCCATCGGGGTGAGGCGTCAGGCGTGAGGCGAAAGGCGTAACAAACCGGTGACTGGGAACATCAGTCGCCAGACAAATAGGTTCGTGGTGCTGTGCAAGACGCGGAACGGTGGCGCACAAGCGCAAGACGCGAACGACCGCTCAACGCCTCTCGCCTCACGCCTCACCGGAATCAGCCCATCTTGCATCCTCTCGCCGGATCTTCGAGCGCCTTCCAGGCGATGCCGATCACCTTGTTGTCGCCTTTCTCGGCGCGGCGCAGGTAAATGTCCTGGATCGGGTTGTGCGCCTTCGACATCTTCCACTGGCCGCGCGGGCTGTCGATGACCGCGGTCTCCATCGCTGCGATCAATGCGCTCCTGTTGCCGACGTCGCCCCTCACCTTGTCGAGGGCCTGCATGAGCAGCAGCCCGGTGTCGTAGCCCTGCATTGCATACACGTCCGCATGGGTCTTGTACGACTTGACGTATGACGCGCGGAAGGCCTTGTTCTTCGAGTTGTCCAGCGATTCGGCGTAATGCAGCGTGGTCAGCAGACCCTCGGCTGCGTCGCCCTGCGCCGCCAGCACACCTTCGGTGAGGAAGCCCGACCCGTAGAGCGGGATCTTGTCCTTGAGACCGGCCGCCGCGTAATCCTTCACGAACTTCACCGCGCCGCCGCCGGCGAAGAAACATGCGACCGCATCTGGCCTGAGCGCGGCGATCTCGGTAAGCAGGGCCTGAAACTCAACGTTCGGGAACGGTACGAACAATTCCTTGACCACCGTGCCGCCGACTGCGCTGAATGCCTCCCTGAAAGACGCGAGCGACTCCTCCCCCGCGGCGTACTTCCAGGTGATGAACACCGCGCGTTTATGGCCCCTCTCGGCCATCACCCTGCCGAGCGGATGCACCGGCTGCCAGTTGGAGAATGAGGTGCGGAACACGTTGGGCGCGCACAGCGCTCCGGTTGCCGCGTCAGCCCCGGCGTTCGGGATGACGAGCAGCGTGCCGGCTTCGCGCGCCACCTTGATCATTCCCATGGCCACACCCGAGTGCACGCTGCCGATGAGCACATCGACCTTGTCGCGGGTGATGAGGCGGTTGGCGTTGTCGGTGGCCTTGGACGGTTCGGACTCGTCGTCGACCTTGAAGATCTCGACCTCGCGGCCGCCGAGCTTGCCGCCGCCTACCTCGAGCGCCAGCCTCAGCCCGTTCTCGATTGCGTTTCCGAGCTGGGCGTAGGTGCCGGTGTAAGGCAGCATCAAGCCCAGCCGGATTTTTTGCGATTGCGCACTGGCGAGCGCGGGCAGCATCGATGCGCCCGCCAGGGCACCGGCACCGATGAGAAATTCACGTCTTCCCTGATTGTCAAGTTTGCTATCGTTCATGGTTCCCCCTCGCGCCTCTCGCTTCTTGACTTGTCACGGCTTTTCCCGCCTCACGCCTCACGCCTCACGCCTCACGCCTGTCGCCTCACCCCTCACCCCTCACGCCTCCCGGCTTCTCAACTTGAAGCGCTGGATTTTACCGGTTGCGGTCTTGGGTAGCTCGGGGACAAAGTCGATCCAGCGCGGATACTTGTATGGCGACAGGCGATCCTTGACGTGCTGCTTGAGTGTTTCGGCAAGCGCGGATGTGCCGGTCACGCCCTGCTTGGTGACGACATAGGCCTTGGGCTTCACCAGTTGCTGTTCGTCCATCGCGCCGACCACTGCCGCTTCGAGGACGTCCGGATGCGTCAGCAACGCGGCCTCTACCTCGAAGGGAGAAACGTACATGCCACTTACCTTGAGCATGTCGTCGGAACGCCCGCCGTAGGTGTAGTAACCGTCGCCATCGACCGTGTACTTGTCGCCAGCGCGGGTCCAGGGGCCGACGAAGGTCGCAATCGTCTTGGCCCGGTTATTCCAGTACATGATCGCACTGGTCGGACCGCTGATCTGCAGCTCACCGATTTCATTGGGGCCAACTTCGCGACCCTCCTCGTCCACCAGGCGGATCCGGTAGCCGGGCACCGGCTTGCCGGTCGTGCCGTAGCGCACGTCGCCCGGACGATTCGAGAGAAAGATATGCAACATCTCGGTGGAACCGATGCCGTCGAGCAATTCGACGCCGAAACGCTCGTTCCAGCGCCGGCCGATTTCGGCGGGAAGCGCTTCGCCCGCCGAAGTGCAGATACGCAGCGCGACTTCTTCCTTGCGCGGCAGGTCCGGGCTCGCGAGCAGGGCGGCATACAACGTCGGAACGCCGTAGAAGATGGTGGGGCGCTGCTCCTTGAGGCGCTTGAATACGGCGGCAGGCGTAGGCCGTTCCGCCATCAGCACCGTGGTCGCGCCCACTGCGAGCGGAAACGTCAGAGAATTGCCCAGACCGTAGGCGAAAAAGAGCTTCGCTGCCGAGAACAGGATGTCGCTTTCACGAATGCCCAGGACCGCCTTGGCATAGAGCTCCGCGGTCTGGATCAGGCTGGAATGGACGTGTACCGTCCCCTTCGGCGTGCCGGTCGAGCCCGAAGAATAAAGCCAGAAGCACACGTCATCGCAGGTCGTCGGCGCGGCCTCGAAATTGGTGGCCGCCTTCGACATCAGCGATTGCAGGTACGCGTGCCCATGCGGATCCTTGCCGGACACGATGACGTGCTCGAGGAACGGCAGGCTTTTCAGCAGCGGCTCGAAGTTCGGCAGCAATGCCTCCGATACGATCAGCGCCCGCGCGCGACTGTCCTCGAGCATGAACCTGTACTCGGAGGTGGTGAGCAGGGTATTGGCTGTGATCGGCACGATGCCGGCCTTGATCGCGCCGAGGAACACGCTGGGGAAGTCGATTGTGTCCAGGTGCGCCAGCATGATACGGTCTTCCATGCCCAGGCCGAGCGCCGAGAGCACGT
>JAXIOX010000164.1:0-2298 GCA_045403275.1 Burkholderiales bacterium
GAAGCTTCCGGCCGCGGATGCCAGGACCGCGCAGCGCGACCAACCCGCCACGGACGCCCTGATGAACGTGTGCGCTGCCTGCCACGCCCGCCGCTCGACGATCACCGAAGGAGGGAATGCCGGCGCGCAGTTCGAGGAAACGCATCGACTCGCCTTGCTCATGCCGCCGAACTATCACGTCGACGGGCAGCAGCGCGAGGAAGTTTATACCTGGGGTTCGTTTCTCCAGAGCAAGATGCACCAGCGCGGCGTCACCTGCATGGACTGCCACGAGCCGCACGCGTTGAAGCTGCGAGCGGAAGGCAACGCCTTGTGCGCGCGCTGCCACAACGCCGCCACATTCGACACGGAAAAGCACCATTTTCACGAGGCGGCCACGAAGGGCGCGCAATGCGTCGAATGCCACCTGCCCGCGCAGAAATACATGGTTGTGGACCCGCGCCGCGACCACAGCATCCGCGTGCCCCGCCCCGACTTGTCTATCTCGCTCGGCAGCCCGAATGCGTGCACCCAATGCCACGCCGACCGCAAGGCCGAGTGGGCGGCGGAAGCGATGGACCAGTGGTACGGAAAGGCCTGGCGCGAACGCCCGCACTACGGCAAGACACTGCATGCCGGTGTAACGCAGGGAGCGAAGGCGCTTCCTTCGCTGCTGGCGATTGCCGATGATCCGGCGATTCCACCGATAGTGAGGGCGACCGCGGCATCGCTGGCCGGACCTCACATCCGGCCGCAAAGCCTGCCTGTGGTGCGCAAGCTGCTCGCGAACTTCGATCCCGGTGTGCGCATCGCCGCGCTTGGTTTGCTGGAGCCGTTTGAGCCGGCCGTCCGCGCGCAAGCGGGCGCGCCGCTTCTCGCCGACCCCGTCCGCGGCGTGCGCGTGGAGGCCGCGCGCGTGCTCGCGGATGTTACCGACGATCAGCTATCGGCCGACCAGCGCCGCTCCCGGGAAAAGGCGACGAACGAATTCGTCGAATCGCTGCGACAGGATTCCGACTGGCCGGCTGCGAACGCCAGCCTTGGCAACCTGCGGATGCGCCAGGGCCGTCGCGAGGAAGCCATCGCGGCGTACCAGCGCGCGCTTGCGCTCGACCCGCGCTTTGTTGGCGCCTACGTCAATCTCGCCGATGCCTACCGCGAGCTCGGACGCGAGTCCGACGGTGAGAAGGAGCTGCGGCGCGGCTTGGCCCTGCTGCCGCGCGGGGCGGACCTGCACCATGCGCTGGGGCTGCTGCTGGTGCGCCAAGGCGACAAGACCTCGGCATTGAAAGAACTCGGTGAAGCGTCCAGGCTATCACCCGACAATGCCCGCTACGCCTATGTCCATGCAGTGGGAATTCATTCTGCGGGCCGACGCGATGACGCGCTGGCGGTATTGCGCGCGGCCGACGCGCGCCATCCGTATGACCTCAGCATTCTCGGCGCACTGGTATCGATCAACCGCGAGGCGGGCAATGCCAGGGCGGCGCTTCCCTATGCCCGGAAAATCGCCGAGATCCTTCCCGGCGATCCCGGCGTGACGCATATGCTGGCCGAACTGGAAGGGGCCCGATGAGCCCACGCGACGCGACGATCTTCGTGGCGGATGATGACGCCTCGGTGCGGCAAGGTCTAGCGCGGCTGCTGGCCGAAAGACGAAGCAATGGAAGGCAAGTGGACCCCGCCGCTGAAGCGGGCGGAGTGAAATGAAGCAATTCGTCAGCACATGAAGCGAATCGCGACAGGAGCGAACATGACGAACAGAGAATAAAATCTCTGGTTCCTCCGTTACCTCCTGTTCAAACCCGGAGATTCCCAGCCATGAGCACACCCAAAACTGCCTCCGACGCAGCGTTCTTGCAGGAACCGCCCGATTTCTCGCTGGTCCTCGGCGGGCCGCTGTATCAGCTCTGGCGGCGCACGCGTCTGGCCGGAGACGCGCTGCAATTGCTACGTCGCCGCATTGTGGTGTTGGCGCTGCTGGCCTGGGTGCCGCTGCTGCTGTTATCGGTCGCGCGGGGACACGCCTGGGGCGGCAGTGTCCAGATGCCGTTCCTCCACGACATCGAGACGCACGTGCGCCTGTTGCTGGCGTTGCCGCTGTTGATTGTGGCGGAACTGATCGTGCACCAGCGGATGCGCCCGCTGGTGCGGCAGTTTGTGGTGCGCGGCCTGATCCCGGAAACGGCGCGGGCGCAGTTCGACGCGGCCATCGCCTCGGCGATGCGCCTGCGCAACTCGGTTACGGCGGAGGTGCTGTTGATCGCGTTCGTCTACGTCGTTGGGGTGGGATTCATCTGGCGGACACAGGTGGCGCTC